>NZ_CP093534.1 GCF_022682305.1 Shinella zoogloeoides | reverse complement strand
AGCGGGCGGCTTTCGGACATGCGCTCACGGCCGGCAAAACCGCGTCAGAATATGAGCCGGCCGGCAAAGCCAGCGAGGAAGTGTCCGAATTGCTGACCTGGCTTAGAGACCAATTGCTGATTTGATGGCAAGCTGTATTGCCAGCAATTAGGCGTAATGGTATTGCTGGCAAACTGGCAGTTTGATGGGATAAAGCCATGTCGAAAAGACCGAGTTTAGCCGCGAGCATGAAGGCCGTGGGCGCGCAGACCCACCCGCCTGTTGCGCCTATCGTGGAATCCGCCCCCGCCCCGGTTCCGGTTCCGGATCGGGCCGAGGGCAAGCGTTACCATGCCGCCACGCGGGCCGGAATGAAGCGGGTGACGGTCGTGGTCGAGCCGGAGGAACATCGCCGGGTTAAGCGGCTGTCAGCCGATACCGACCGCTCCATTGAAGACCTCATGCGCGAGGCACTTGCCGACTTGCTGGCAAAACATAATGCTTGATTGCCAGCAAAGAGACGGTGCGGTAATAGCCTTGAAGTGTAACGCTAAGTGTCATATATTCAGGGGCGAGGCAGTCGCGTGAGGGTTTTCAAAAACAGCCGTTTTCACAAGTTTGCCCGAAAGGAGAAAATCTCTGACGCTATGCTTTGTGAGGCTGTAGAGCGCGCCGAGCGCGGCCAGATCGACGCCGATCTAGGGGCCGGCCTTATCAAGCAGCGGGTCGCGCGGCCTGGCGCTGGAAAGTCTGGCGGCTTCCGAACGCTGGTTTTCTTCCGCGCGGAGACGAGGGCGGTTTTTGCGTTCGGGTTTGCCAAGAGCGATATGGCGAACCTTGATGATGCGGAAGAAGCCTACTTGAAGAAGGCCGCAAAGCTGGTCTTGGGGTTTGCAGATGCGCAGATGGACGCGGAAGTTGCTGCGGGTCGAATGTTCGAGGTGAATTGCGATGAGCAAGACTTACAAGAGTGAAGCTCTGGCGGCCGTCCACGAGATGATGGAAGGCTTCTATGAGTCCGGCGCAATCGACAAGCAGACGATGCGCGAATTTGATGAGGGGTGCTTGACAACCGTTGAGCCGCTGACCCCCGAGGAAATCCGTTCTATTCGTGAGCGTGAGCGTATCTCGCAGCCTGTCTTTGCCCGCTATCTCAACGTGAGCAAGGGCCTTGTGTCGGATTGGGAACGAGGCGTGAAGAAGCCCGGCGGGCCGGCGCTGCGGCTCCTGACTGTTATTCAGAAAAGGGGCCTTGAGGCGATTGCCTAATTGCTGGCAAGTCGGCAAGATGGCAAGTTGTTTGTCTGCGACCCGCCTCCGTCCGTCCCTTCGGTCACTACGGCGCAATGGGGAAGCGCGTTCCCTACGGGCCGGCCGGGGGCTACCGTTGCGGGTGTGGCGAGGTTGGTTTCTGTCATGATTTCGCGGCGTGAGCCGCGCCGGCCCGGAGGCGAACGCACTTCCATCTAGTGCCGTAGAGAGCCGGAGGGCCGCCAGAAACAAGGCCCCGGTGCGTCAGCGCCGGGACCGCATCATGTTGCACCTGGTTATCGACCGATGTGTTCGGCGCAGATGGCCGAGGCGATCAGGCGGGATCATAGAGGCCCCGGAACTCTGCATCAGCATAATATGCGAGCTTTCCGGCGACGATTGGCCGTTGCCCGGCGAGGAACAGCAATTCAAGATTCTGTGGCAGGTTGCGAACCTCATCCGGAGTCAGCAGCGCGCGGGCTATGTGTTGCTCGCCGTAGGTGATGCCGCTTTCCTCTGCATCGAGGGCGCGGCTCATGGTCTGGAACACAACGGTTTCTTGCCCGAGCAGATCGGAGACAAGCCGGGCGCTGTCGTGATCGTTGACGCCGAACACCTGTAGGACGCCGGCGTTTGACAGGAAGGTTCCGGCCCGCTGCCCGTAGGTGGCGCGGAGCTGGTGAACGTCTTGCAGGATCGGCCAGAGCTGGACGCCATAGCCGGCCATGAGGCCCATTGCGCGCTCGACGGGGGCGAGGTGGCCGAGGGCGGCGAACTCATCCAGCAGATAGAGGACCGGGGCGGCCGGCTTGGCGGGATCGCGGGCCATGTCGATCAGGCTTTGCGACACGAGCAGGCGCAGCCATCGGGAATAGGTGGCGAGGCGATCGGGCGGCAGGACGAGGAACACCGAGGCGTTGCGGCGTTTGAGATCGGCAAAGCGGAAATCGGAGCGGCCGAGGACCGCGACCATGCGCGGGCTGTCGAGGAAATGGGTATGGCGCTGCGCGGCCGAGAGGACGCCGGCCGCTTCCCGGTCGGATTTGCCGAGGTGGCGATTTGCGGCGCGGGCGATCAGGCCGCCGGCGGCCGTTGACGCCTGCATGTCCTTCAGGAGCGCCGCGAAGGCTTCAGGGGCGAGGGTGAGGGCTTCGCGCAGGGTGGCGAGGTTTCGTCTGTCGCGCGGCTCGCTGGCTGCAATATGCGGGTAGGTGCAGGATACGTGTAAAAACCGGTCACAAGCGTTTTCACGCTATCGTCTGAGGTCTTCGATTTTGAGTTCTTTCCATATCCACCCGAAATCATAGGTGGCCATCGGGTCTTTCGGGTCCGGTCCGGACGATGATCGCATTTCCAGGTATTTGAGCCATTCGGCAACCTTTTCGCGCCCGGCCTTGGTACGGGCGGCGGCGCGCGGCGAGATGTCACCGAGCATGCCGACAGGCTCATCGAGAGTGGCGCGATATTGTTTGTCGAGCATGGCATGGACGAGCGGGGTCGCCACTTCGGGCGGGATATCGTCGGCTGATGACCTTCTTCCCTGATGCGCGGCTTTCAGTTGTTCTATGGTCTGGATGCTGGTGAGCGGCGCACGAACCATTTTGCCGAGGATGTCTTGCAAGAGTTTTGTGCCTCTTTGCGCGCGCTCGGCCGAGTTGACCATGAGGACGAGAAAACGGCCCTTGACTTCGAGGTTGCCGAGGACGGGCGTGCCGTCCTCCATGGTGACGCCGGCAACCAGAGCGTCCGGGTGGACCGGTTTGGTGGCGTCCTTGGCCGGCGGCTGGCCGAGCCAGTTCCAGAATGTCGGGTTCTCCTGGCGCAGGTCGGCGATCCCGGCGAAACGTTCGGCGATGTCTTTTTCCGTGATGCCGGTTTCCATGGGAAAGCGCACCTCATGGAACACGATGTCGTCGCCATCGCTGTTGCAGACGAGCGGCTGGGTATCGCCGAGCATCCTGGGCAAGGTGTCGAACAGCCAGGCATGGGTGAACAGCGGCGCTGCCAGACGCAGGGTGTCGTCATCGAGGATCAGCTTTTTGCGCGATCTCTTCTTGCCGGACATTTCCTTCAGCCCTTCAAGCAGGGCTTCGGATGCTTCCGGCGAATAGGGCAACAGGCCACCGGTTATGACGTTGACGCCGCCGACATGGACGATACGGGCGGCGATCTTTTCCCATTGCCGTAAGGTCTGGGTCGCCGTTCCTTCGCTGACGGTCACGGGGTCGCCACTGCGCAGAAGATCGCGCGCCAGAAAAGATTTACCGGGCACGATCTCGCTGATCTCGTAGAGGCTGATGACGGAGGTGCTGATTGCTTTGAGATAGGCCTTGCTGCGGGCGGTTTCCTTGAACCCCCGGCTCTTGAGATAGATATCGACGAAGGTCCGGTTGTCCGGTTCGAAGGCCTGGGTGAGGAAATCCTCGAAGGCGCATCCCCAGAGGGTCATGGCCCAATGGGAGCCAACCACCTCACTGATCTCGTCGTGATCAAGGTCGAATGCGTCCATGACGGGCCAAAAATGATCGCCCATCACTTCGTCGAACTCAATCGCCCAGTCGTCACGACCCAGGAATTTGACGAGGGCGCTCATGTTGAAGTGGTTTGCGTTCATGGATGATCCCCCAGCGCCAAAGCGGGTATGCTGCCTTTATTACGTGATCTTGCCTGCCTGACGATCTCACCAATGCGTCCCCGGCTGGCCCGGCCTTCGACAGCCGCCTGTATCTTGCGGATGCTGAGATCCGTGGATGTCGCGAGCGTTTCGATTTCCTTGACCACACGAGCGGACAACTTTGGCCGGCCAAGGGATTTGCCTCGCGCGCGAGCGGCCTGCATACCGGCGGTGACGCGCTCGCTGATCAGGGAGGATTCCAGTTCGGCCATGGCGCCGATGATGGTGAACATCGCTCGTCCCATGGGACTTGCGGTGTCGATCTGGTCCTGCAGGCTGATGAAGCGCACGCCGAGATGGTCGAATTCCTCAAGCGCCGTCAGGAGATGGCGGGTCGAGCGGGCGAAGCGGTCGAACTTCCAGACCAGGACACAATCGAGTTCGCGGTTGCGAGCGCGGGTCATCAGGGCGTTGAGCCTGGGGCGCCCTTCGCGGCGGCCGGAAACGGCAATGTCGCAATATTCGCCGACGATGGTGAGACCGGCGCGCTCGGCGTAAGCACGCAGGCCGTCATATTGCAGGTCGGGCTTCTGGTCGGGGGTGGAGACCCGCAGATAGAGCGCCGCATGGTTCTGCTGCGGCGTGGGTGCCGTGCTGCGCTGTCCTTTAATGTATTCCTTTCTGGACGGCGGATCGCTATGTCCCGAAGCCTTCATTTTGCGCACTTTTTTCCACCCCTTCGGCGAACCCTTTTCTGGACATCTTATGACAGCGATCGACCGCACCGCCTACCCTCATTCCGGGGAGCGCCTCACCCGGCAGGAGCTGGAACACCGGTACAGTCTGAGCGAGGCCGATCTCGTCTTCATCAGCAGCAAGGCGCGCGGTGCTTCCGGCCGTCTGACATTGGCTGCTTTGCTGAAGGCACGACAGGATCTCGGATTCTTTCCGGCCCCGGCTGATCTCCACGGCGAAACGATCGCCTATCTTGCATCGCAGCTGGGCTTGGCCGATCCGCAGGCAGGCCTTGTTGAAGCCGCCGGCGACAAGACGCTTTACCGGTATCGAACGGCGGTCTGGGCCTTTCTCGATGTCGTGACTTATAACGAGAGGGGCGAGGAACTGCTGACGGCCGCGATCACGGAAGCGGCGGCGACGATGAGCGATCCGGCTGACCTGATCAATCTGGCGATCGAGGTTCTGGGCAAGGCGTCGATCGATCTGCCGGCGTTCAGCACGCTCGATCGGCTGGCCAATCACCTGCGCACGAAGGTTCATACGACGATCTATGCCCGGATCGCGGAGCGTCTGGTCGAGGAAGATGCCGCCTTTCTGGATGGGTTGCTGGTCGTGGCACCCGGTGCGGTGACAACCAGCTTCAATCGCCTCAAGCATGCGCCGGGTCCCGCCCGCCCGGAAACGATCAAGCTCTGGACGGAACGGCTTGGATGGCTGACTGACATGCTTGATCCCGACCCTCTCCTTCAGGAGATCGCCCATACCAAGCGACGGCAGTTTGCCGCCGAGGCTCGCGGCCTGGAGGTGAGCGATCTTCTCGATATCAGCCGGCCGGGCAAGCGCCATACGCTCATTCTGTGTCTGATCCAGCAGGCCCGCGCGCAGTGTCGCGATGAATTGATCGAGATGCTGCTGCGCCGGGTGCGCAAAACCCAGAACGCCGCCAGGGAAAAGCTGAAATCCCTGCAGGACGAGCACCGGGAGATCGAGGAGAAACTGATCACGGTATTGGGGCAGGTGCTGGAGAGCACCAGGCAGAGCGAAACCGACATGGAGGTTGGCCGTCGCATCAGGGCCGTATTGGCGGAACGCGGCGGGCTCGATCTTCTGTCGGAGCAATGCGAGACCGTCTCGGCCTTTCACCACAACAATGATCTGCCGCTCCTGTGGCCGATCCATGCCAGGGTTCGTGCGCTGCTGTTCAGGTTGCTCGACCTGATGGATATCAGGTCGACGACGCAGGACCTCAGCCTGCTGGAAGCGCTTGCCATCGTCATCGACAACAGGAGCGCCCGCCGGGACGAACTGGCCTATGATATCGACCTGTCGTTCGCCTCGCAGCGGTGGCAAAGCTTTGTGGTCAAGCGCCGCAAGGCGGGCGTCATGCTGGACCGGCGTGCCTTTGAAGTCTGTGTGTTCATCCATCTGGCCGATGCGCTGCAAGCAGGCGATCTTTTTATCGTCGGGGCCGAGACCTTCGATGATTACCGCACCCAGCTCCTGACCTGGTCGGACTGCGAGGCAAGACTGGCCGACTATTGCGCTGACCTTGGACTGCCGCGCTCCGGAGAGGAATTTGCCGCATGGATGAAGGAACAGCTGATGGCGGCCACCGCCGCCGTTGACGCAGGCTTTCCGGAAAATACCGAACTGAGCATCGATGCCGACGGCGTACCGCACCTCAAGCAGCAGAAGGCATCCAGCCGGCCAGAGGGGCTGGTAACCTTCGAAGCCGAAGTCCATGCCCGCATGCGCGAGCGACATCTGCTCGATATTCTGAAGGACAGTACCAGCTGGACCGCATTTACCCGCCACTTCGGGCCGCCTTCGGGTGCCGATCCGAAGGTGGCAAGGGCGCTGCAGCGCTATATCCTCACCGTGTTCGGTTATGGCTGCAATCTCGGTCCCGTCCAGACCGCCCGTCATGCTGTCGGCATCGCCAGCGCCGATACCCTGCGCCGGCTCAATGCCCAGCATATCGACACGGCCAAGCTCGAAGCCGCGATGACCGACCTGATCAATGCCTATGATCGTTTCGAGTTGCCGAAGCTGTGGGGCGCCGGTCAGGCAGCGATCGCAGATGGCACTCACATTCCGCTGCGCGAAAACAATCTGCTGGGCTCTCAGCATATCCGCTATGGCGCCTACGGCGGCATCGCCTACCACCATATCGCCGACAATTACGTCGCGCTGTTCACCACCTTCATTCCCTGCGGTGTCTGGGAAGCCATCCATATCCTCGACGGCCTCCTGAAAAACCGTTCGACTGTTCAGCCGGACACCCTGCATGCCGACACGCAGGGCCAGAGTGAACCTGTCTTCGGGCTGGCGCGTCTGCTTGGGATCAAGTTGATGCCGCGCATGCGCAACTGGGCGGATGTGACTTTCTATCGTGCCGACAGGTCGGCCTCCTACCAGCACATCGACGCGCTCTTCGGCCGCGAGATCGACTGGCGGCTGATCGAGACGCACTGGCAGGACATGATGCAAGTGATCCTCTCCATTCAGGCGGGTCTGGTGCTGCCCTCGATGTTGCTGCGAAAACTCAGCTCGCACAACCGCAAAAACCGGCTCTATCAGGCCTTCCGGGAACTCGGCCGGGTCGAAAGGACGTTATTCCTGTTGCGCTACATCTCCGATCCCCAGGTCCGGCGCTCCATTCGCGCCGAGACGACCAAAATTGAATCCTTCAATGACTTTCTCGACTGGATCACCTTCGGTGGCCCCGTCATCAAGAGCGGAGATCCGGTCGAGCAGGAAAAGCAGGTCAAATATGCAAGCCTCGTCGCCAATGCCATCATGCTATCCAACGTCGCCGACCTAACCGACGTCATCAACTCCATGGCTGCCGACGGTCTGACTGTCACGCCAGAGCTCGCAGCCGCCCTAAGCCCCTACGCGCGAGCGAAAATCCGGCGCTTCGGGAAATACTCAATCAACATGGAGGATCTCCCTCAACCACTCAATCAGGCCCCTCTGCCGTTTGAAATTCCCTTGTGACCGGTTTTTACACGTATCCTGCGCCTACCCCCACCACCTAATCCGCACCGTTCGCGCCTGCGGCCAGCGTCCTATGGGCTTTCGAGAGGGAGCGAGGGGCAAGGGCGGTGCTTAATTATTTACGTTAATACGTATTGACGTGTAAACGTATTACCTTGATAGAAGGCGATAGCGGCGGCTGGGAAACCGTGCTAGGATGTACACAATTCAACACACGGAGGCGATTCCATGACCGCCAGCACCACCATGACGATTCGGGTTAGGGCCGATGTGAAAGAAAAGCTCGACCGGATCGCGAACGACACGCAGCGAAGCAAATCCTTCCTCGCCGGCGAGGCCGTCGCCGCCTATGTCGATCGCGAGCTTGAAATCATCGACGGTATCAAGCGCGGCATGGCTGATGCGGCGGCCGGCCGAGTGATCCCTCATGCGCAGGCCGTCGCGGAAATGCGTGAGGTTATCGAGGAAGCGAAGCGCCGGAAAGCCGCGCGCGGATGAGGCCGGTTGTCTGGTCGATTGAGGCGCAGCGGGATAACCTCGAAATCCTGCGCTATATCGCAGAGGACAACCCATTCGCCGCCGAACGGGTCGTGGACGCGATCGAGGACGCCGGGAACAAGCTCGGCGAATTTGCGACCGGCCGGCCGGGGCGGGTGAGCGGGACCTATGAAAAGTCCCTCGCCCGTCATCCCTACATCATCGCCTATGAGCTGCGGGACGTAGCGGGCCGGGAAAGCGTCGTGATCGTGCGCGTCATTCACACGTCGCGGGACTGGCCGGCCGAGGAATGGCCGCACTAACTTAAAGACGTATTAACGTCCTTAGCTATATGCTTTAATACGTATTCACGCAAAGAAGGATTGACGCATGAACGTCATTGCGTTTTTGAGCCAGAAGGGCGGGAGCGGAAAAACCACGCTTTCGGTTCATACCGCCGTGGCGGCCGAGGCGACCGGCGAACGGGTTTGCGTCATCGACGCGGACCCACAGGAAAGCGCGACCGCATGGGCGAGCGCGCGGGAAGCCGGAACGCCGATCGTCGCCACGGCGCAGGCCGGGGAGTTGGACGCCGCGCTTAGGGCGGCCGAGGGCGAGGGTATGACCTTGGCAGTAGTGGACGCCCCGCCCCATGCCGCCCCGGCGGCCGGCCAGATAGCCCGAAGGTCGGAGCTGGTCTTGATTCCGGTCCGACCTTCCGCGTTTGACCTCGCTGCGGTCCCGGCCGCCGTCGAGATCGTGACGGCCGCGAAGGTGCGCGGTGCGTTCGTCCTGTCCGCCTGCCCGTTCCGCGCGCCCGAGATCGGGGAGACGCGCGCGGCGCTGGAAGCCTACGGCCTGCCGATCGTCCCCGGCGAGATTACCGACCGGCGCGCGTTCGCCCGCGCCGTCACGACCGGCAGCGCCGTGACGGAGTTTGAGGCCGAGGGCAGGGCAGCCGAGGAAATCCGGGCTTTGTGGGCGTGGATCAAGGACGCCTTAGAACGTAAATAGCTAAATACGTAAGAGCGTATTGAAGGAGCGAAACCTATGGCAAAGAAAGCAACCGGCCTCGCGGCCTTCACCCGCCCGAGGGCCGGCGCGGAAGCCACCAGCCTTGCAGCGATCGAGGACGACCGCCCGGCCGTGGAAATCCCGACGCCGAGGCGAAAGAGGGGAGGGGGCGAGACTGTCGCGCTTACGGTCAAGGTCCGGCGATCGGACTGGCAGCGCCTTCGCCAGCTCGCAGATGCAGAGGGCACGACAATTCAGGCGATGGCCGAGGCCGGGCTTTCGGCCGTTCTGGCACAGCACGGATTGCCGCCGATCGAGCCTTATGCACGTTGATACGTAAATAGCTAAATACGCTAATGCTTGCGCGTGTGGCCCGCCCCCCGGCCGTCCCTACGGCCCTAGATGATGAGAGCGGGCCGGCCGGAGGGCCGTTCGTAACAAAGTCCCGGCGCAAAGCGCCGGGTCCGCTTCTTGTTACGTCAGGGAGCGTCATACAGCCCCCGGAACTCGGAATCGGCATAATAGGCGAGCTTGCCGGCGACGATCGGCCGTTGCCCGGCGAGGAACAGCAATTCGACATGCTGCGGCAGGTTGCGGACTTCATCGGGGGTCAGCAGCGGGCGGGCCGTGTGTTGCTCGCCGTAGGAAATGCCGGATTTGTCGGAATCGAGCGCCCGGCTCATAGTCTGGAACACAACGGTTTCCTGCCCGAGCAGATCGGAGACAAGCCGGGCGCTGTCGTGATCGTTGACGCCGAACACTTGTAGGACGCCGGCATTTGACAGGAAGGTGCCGGCGCGTTGCCCATAGGTGGCGCGGAGCTGGTGAACGTCTTGCAGGATCGGCCAGAGCTGGACGCCGTAGCCGGCCATGAGGCCCATGGCGCGCTCGACGGGGGCCAGATGGCCGAGGGCGGCGAACTCATCCAGTAGATAGAGGACCGGGGCGGCCGGCTTGGCGGGATCGCGGGCCATGTCGATCAGGCTTTGCGAGACGAGCAGGCGCAGCCAGCGGGAATAGGTGGCGAGCCGATCGGGCGGCAGGACGAGGAACACCGAGACGTTGCGGCGCTTGAGATCGGCAAAGCCGAAATCGGATCGGCCGAGAACGGCGACCATGCGCGGGCTGTCGAGAAAATGGGTATGGCGCTGCGCGGCCGAGAGGACGCCGGCGGCCTCTCGGTCGGATTTACCGAGGTGGCGGTTTGCGGCGCGGGCGATCAGGCCGGAGGCGGCCGTTGACGCCTGCATGTCCTTCAGGAGCGCGGCGAAGGCTTCAGGGGCGAGGGTGAGGGCTTCGCGCAGGGCGGCGAGGTTTCGCCTGTCGCGCGGCTCGCTGGCGGCAATGTGGAGGATCAGGCCGGCAACGAGCGCCTTGGCTTCCTCGTTCCAATGCGCTTCGCCGGCCATGCCCGGTTCATCGAACACGAGGGCGTCGGCCAAGGTGCTTGCATCTTCCGCGACATCGAGGCCGGCCGGGTCGAGCTGGTCGAGAGGATTGAAGGCGGCCGAGGGCTGGCCGGTGACACCGAAGGGGT
The DNA here is from genome assembly GCF_022682305.1 of Shinella zoogloeoides. Classification (NCBI taxonomy): domain Bacteria; kingdom Pseudomonadati; phylum Pseudomonadota; class Alphaproteobacteria; order Hyphomicrobiales; family Rhizobiaceae; genus Shinella; species Shinella zoogloeoides. Next base: position 9,445 of record NZ_CP093534.1, on the reverse strand, counting down.
CGAGGACATGGACCGGGCCGAATTGCTGGCGGGCGCGGCCGGCGATTTTGGCATTTTCGCCTTTTGGGTCGATGCAGATCACGGAGCGGTCGGCGGTGAGCAGGTTGGGGATGATGGTTCCCACGCCCTTGCCGGTGCGCGTCGGTGCCATGGTCAGCAGATGGGCCGGGCCGTCATAGCGCAGCGGCCGCTTTGATTTTGGATCGCGGCCGATCAGCAGGCCGGTATCGGCGCGGGTGAGGGGAGCCACTTCCTTGTTGGTGGGGTCGTCTCAGAAAACGGAAAATAAAGCACGCTAAGCCGGTTGCAGCGGCCGTAGCGGCCTGAACTTGCCCGCGCCGATCTTGGCGCTGCTGCGCCAGAGGTAATCGCCGGTCAGGTTGATGTGCTCCCAGCCGAGCGGCGACAGGTACTGCAACAGGCCGTCATCGACGGCTTGACCGTGGCCACGCAAGGCGTTCGCGGCCCGCTCCAGATAGACCGTGTTCCATAGCACGATGGCCGCCGTCACCAGGTTGAGGCCGCTGGCCCGGTAGCGCTGCTGCTCGAAGCTGCGGTCGCGGATTTCCCCCAGGCGGTTGAAGAACACGGCGCGGGCCAGCGCGTTGCGCGCCTCGCCTTTGTTCAGCCCGGCATGCACGCGGCGGCGCAGCTCGACGCTTTGCAGCCAGTCCAGGATGAACAGTGTGCGCTCGATGCGTCCCAGCTCACGCAGGGCGACGGCCAGGCCGTTCTGGCGCGGGTAGCTGCCAAGCTTCCTGAGCATCAGCGAGGCCGTCGCCGTGCCCTGCTTGATCGAGGTGGCCATCCGCAGGATTTCATCCCAATGGGCGCGGACGTGCTTGATGTTGAGCGTGCCGCCGATCATCGGTTTCAACGCCTCGTAGGTGGCATCGCCCTTCGGGATGTAGAGCTTGGTGTCGCCCAGGTCACGAATGCGCGGGGCGAAGCGGAAGCCCAGCAGGTGCATCAACGCGAAGACGTGGTCCGTGAACCCTGCCGTGTCGGTGTAGTGCTCCTCGATCCGCAGGTCGGATTCGTGATACAGCAGGCCGTCGAGCACGTAGGTCGAGTCGCGCACGCCGACGTTCACGACCTTGGTGTGGAACGGCGCGTACTGGTCGGAGATATGGGTGTAGAACGTCCGCCCTGGGCTGCTGCCGTATTTCGGATTGATGTGGCCGGTGCTCTCGGCCTTGCTGCCGGTGCGGAAGTTCTGGCCGTCCGACGATGACGTGGTGCCGTCGCCCCAATGCTCGGCGAAGGGATGTCGGAACTGCGCGTTGACCAGCTCGGCCAGTGCCGCCCCGTAGGTTTCGTCGCGGATGTGCCAGGCTTGCAGCCAGGCCAGCTTGGCGTAGGTCGTGCCGGGGCACGATTCCGCCATCTTGGTCAGGCCCAGGTTGATCGCGTCGGCGAGGATCGTGGTCAGCAACAGGTTTTTGTCCTTGGCCAGGTCGCCTGACTTCAGGTGGGCGAAGTGCCGGGTGAAGCCCGTCCATTCGTCTACCTCCAGCAGCAATTCGGTGATCTTGACGTGCGGTAGGATCATCGCCGTCTGGTCGATCAGGGCCTGTGCGGTATCGGGCACCGCCGCATCGAGCGGCGTGATCTTCAGGCCCGACTCCGTGATGATGGCGTCCGGCAGCTCGTTGGCCAGCGCCATGCGGTTGACGGTGGCGAGCTGCGTTTCCAGCAGCGTCAGCCGGTCATGCAGGTACTGGTCGCAATCGGTGGCCACGGCCAGCGGCAATTCGCTGGCCTGCTTGAGGCTGGCGAATTTCGCGGGCGGCACCAGGTAGTCCTCGAAGTCCTTGAACTGGCGCGAGCCTTGCACCCAGATGTCGCCGGAGCGCAGCGCGTTCTTCAGCTCCGACAGCGCGCACAGTTCGTAGTAGCGCCGGTCGATGCCGGTGTCGGTCATCACCAGCTTCTGCCAGCGCGGCTTGATGAACTCGGTCGGCGCGTCGGTGGGCACCTTGCGGGCGTTGTCGCTGTTCATGCTGCGCAGCACCTCGATGGCGTCGAGTACGTCCTTGGCGGCGGGCGCGGCCCGCAACTTGAGCACGTCGAGAAATTCCGGCGCGTAGCGGCGCAGCGTGGCGTAGCTCTCGCCGATGCGGTGCAGGAAATCGAAGTCCTCGGGTTGCGCGAGCCGCTGCGCTTCGGTGACGCTCTCGGCGAAAGCATCCCAGGACATGACGGCCTCGATGGCGGCGAACGGATCGCGGCCCGCTTGCTTGGCCTCGATCAGCGCCTGGCCGATGCGCCCGAACAGCCGCACCTTGGCATTGATCGCCTTGCCGGATGCCTGGAACTGCTGCTGATGCTTGTTCTTGGCGGCATTGAACAGCTTGCCCAGGATGCGGTCATGCAGGTCGATGATTTCGTCGGTGACGGTGGCCATGCCCTCGATGGCGAGCGCCACCAGGGTCGCGTAACGCCGCTGCGGCTCGAACTTCGCCAGGTCGGCGGGCGTCATCTGGCCGCCCTCGCGGGCGATCTTGAGCAGCCGGTTCTGGTGAACCAGCCGCTCGATGCCGGAGGGCAGGTCGAGCGCCTGCCACGCCTTGAGGCGTTCGATGTGTTCCAGCATGTGCCGCGAGTTCGGTTTGACCGGGGATTGCCGCAGCCAGGCCAGCCACGTCGTCTTGCCGTTGTCGCGGCGCTTGAGCAGATCGTCGAGGCGACGGCGATGCACGTCCGTCAGCGGCTCAGCCAAGGCGTCGTAGAGACGCCGGTTGGCGCGGGTAATCGCTTCGGCGCTCGCCCGCTCGACGGCGTTGAGGGCGGGCACAATGACCGACTGCCGCCGCAGGTGCTCGATCAAGGCTCTGGCCAGCACGATGCCCTTGTCGGTTTGCATGGCCAGCTCGGTCAGCAACTGGACAGCCTGCCGGTAGTGGCCAATCGTGAACGGCTGGAAGCCGAACACCGTTTGCAGCTCGACCAGGTGCTCGCGTCGGGTCTGCTCACGCTGCCCGTACTCGTCCCAGCTTTCGATGCCGACCTTGAGCTGGTTGGCGACCAGTCTCAGCAATGGCGGGAACGGTGGCTCATCAGCGCCAAGGATGACGCCGGGAAAGCGCAGGTAGCAGAGCTGCACCGCGAAGCCCAGCCGATTGGCCGGGCCGCGCCGCTGCCGGATGATGGAGAGGTCGCTTTCGCTGAACGTGTAGTGACGGATCAACTCATCCTTGGTGTCCGGCAACGCCAGCAGGCTTTCGCGCTCGGCGGCGGAGAGGATCGAACGGCGGGGCATGCGGTTTCCTTCTTCTTGAAAACGTAGGTTTGTGACAAGCCCGCCAAGGCAACCGGCGCGGCACGGGAATCAAGGCATTGCGATTCTCGAAAATAGTTCTTGAAATTCTATTCTTGATTGCATATCATCTCAACGAGTTTCGATAAGAAAGGATGCGCATGCGACCGTCTGTTGTGCTTGACATGAAGCGAAGCGCAGTGCGTGAAGCGGTAGGCCGCTTTCGCGCCGCGAACCCGCGCGTCTTCGGCTCGGTGCTGCATGGCACCGACCGGGATGGCAGCGACCTCGACCTGTTGGTCGATGCGCTGCCCGGTGCCACGTTGTTGGACTTGGGCGATTTGGAAGAAGAACTGAAATCGCTGCTCGGCGTTGACGTCGATCTGCTGACTCCCGGCGACCTGCCGCCGAAGTTCCGGGCCAAGGTGCTCGCGGAGGCGCAACCGATATGAGCGAGAACCGCCTGCCCGATTACCTCGACCACATTCAGCAGGCCGCAACCGATGCGCGCAGCTTCGTGGAAGGGATGGCCAAGGACGACTTCTTGGCCGACAAGCGCACCCAGCAGGCCGTCATCATGAGCCTGATCGTCATCGGCGAGGCGGCCACAAAGGTGATGGATGGCTACGTCGAGTTCACCCAGGCGCATGCCGACGTGCCGTGGCGCAGCATGCGCAATATGCGTAATCGCATGGCTCACGGCTATTTCGACATCAACCTCGATGTGGTGTGGGAGACGGTACAGGAATGGCTGCCGGCGTTGCTCCAGCAATTGCCCGCCGTGCGTCAGGATGCCGACGATGAAGACCGTAACGACAAAGGCATGGAGCCATGACCAATCAAGCCGCCGATGTTCGGCCCCTCTGGCGTGTTCGATCCCGCGACCTATGAGCCGCGCTCGGGCAAGACCTTCTGGATGGCCGCAACGGACGTGAGTTCGCTGGTGGGCAAGGAGGCAGCAGCCGACACGCTCATCGGCAACTGCACGACCGCACGACCAGCCTCCCGTTCAAATTCGAGTTAGAATTCATATCCAGCCTGTCTGGGGGCACTGTGAAAGAGGGATCTCCGATGACTGTTGAATCGAGAATATTTTCTGTAGCCGAGTATGTTCAGCCGTCCGAAGGCGAGCCTATTCGTTCCGTTGTGCTTGAAACCCGAGACTCAATTATCGTGGTTTGGCATGTCCATCCCGGGCAGGAAATTGCGGCTCACATTCATCCTCACGGCCAAGACACGTGGACTGTTTTGTCGGGAATGGCTGATTACTTTCAGGGCAATGGGATTGTTCGTGCCCTCAGGGAAGGTGAGATAGCCGTGGCAAGACCGGGCCAAGTGCACGGGGCGCGAAATACAGGTACCGAGCCATTTGTGTTCGTCTCGGTTGTGGCATCAGCCAATGCCGGTTTCGTATTGGCTGAGCGATAGAGCCCAATCTCTGGAGTTGGTCCAATGAGCGGTCGGGGAGATAGGTAACAGACATGCAGCGGACACGGCTGCTAAACCAGGTCGCAAACCTCCTTGCGTCGCAGCGTGCCGCAAGCGACGCGATCAATCGAATGGGGTCGGCATGAGACTGAACACCATCCAGTTCCCGACCGCGTAGCCGCCTGTCCTGCCGATCAGGTCTTGACCATCGACGCCTGGGATCAGTCCTGAATGTTCTTGGAGACCACTACGTTATGAGCCGCAGCCGCCGCAAAACACCCATCGTCGGGCACACGACCTGCGGCAGCGAGCGCGAGGACAAGAAGCTCTGGCATCAGCGCTGGCGCACCCGTGAGCGCACGGCGCTGACCAGCGCGTCGCCCGAAGCCCTGAGCGCCCATCTGCCCCTGCTGGAAAACCAGGCCAGCAGCGTCTGGTCGATGGGCAAGGATGGCCGCTCCTACTGGCCCGTCAAGCGCCAGGCCGCCACGGCGGATCGCATCGCCAATCACAAGGGACGCAACCCGCAAGAACGCGCCTCCCTGAAAAAGCGCCTGCTGCGCAAGTGGATGAGCAAATGAAGCTCTCCTTCCATCAGCACATTGCGCTGTTCTGGATGATCGGTGCTCCGGGCGTCTTCGCGCCCGTGATCGAGAACGCCAAGCGGCCCGATGCCGGCGCCGTCATGGCGTGGGGTGTCGCGATCGTGGCGGTGATGATCCTCTTCACCCCTTTGCTGCTGCGCTGTCCACCATTCCGGCGCTGGTATGGCCGGACGGATGCGCTGTCGGAGCGGCAGCGCCAGGCGCTTGCCGAGCGCGGCCTGCGCCGCTACTACCAGACCGCTTTCGATGACGGCTACGTGCCCCGCGTGATGCCCTACGTGTGGCGCATCATCTGGACGGTCGGCGGGTTGATGGCTGTGACCGCCGTACTGCCTACCAACACCGGACGGCCAGCCTTCGATGCCTTGGTGGTCTTCTCGACCTGGTATCCGATAGGCGTGATGCTGCTGGTTTTCGCGTCGAGGCCCCTTGGCCGGTTGATTCGCCAAAGAGCACAGGAGCGGCGGAAATGAGCACGTCAACCATCGAGGCGCTGGCCAGCGCCTGGGCAAGGATTGCCGAGGAAGCGGAATTCCCCGCTGACTACGAGGGGACTGCCACACCACAAGCGCATCGGGCTAGCGAAGCTATTCAGGAGCAGATTCGGGAGCGCATCGTCGCCACCAACGACATGCGGCTGTTCAGCCTGCTGCACCTGCTGGGTCAGGCGTCGCTGCGCATGGAGCAAGCGCTGTGGCCGGAGGATTACGAGCGGATGACGCGCGAGGTTGAGGAAGCCCTGCGGCAAGCCACCGACGCCAACGCCAGATCGTACACCCACGAAGAAGTGATGCAGGCGATGCAGGAACGCATCGACCGGGCGCGAGACAAGCCATGTTGATTGGCTATGCGCGCGTCTCGACGCAGGATCAGAACCTGGAGCTGCAACGCGAAGCCTTGAGCAAGGCCGGATGTAAAAAGGTCTTCGAGGACAAGGTGAGTGGCACGCGGGCAGACCGGCCTGGCTTGGCCAAGACGCTCGAAATGCTGCGCGAAGGCGATACTTTGGTCGTCTGGAAGCTCGACCGGCTGGGCCGGTCGGTCAAGCAACTGGTCGATCTGGTCGGCGATCTGCACAAGCACGGTGTCCAGTTCAGGAGCCTCACCGACTCCATCGACACCGGCACACCATCCGGGCGGTTCTTCTTCCACGTCATGGCGAGCCTTGCCGAAATGGAGCGCGAGCTGACCGTCGAGCGCACCCGCGCCGGGCTGGAAGTCGCCAAGCAGCTCGGCCGCAAAGGCGGCCGCAAGCCGAAGATGACCGACAGCAAGATCGAGTCGGCCAAGAAGCTGCTGGCCAGCGGGGTGCCGCCCAAGGACGTGGCCAAGAACCTCGGCGTGTCCATTCCGACGCTGTACCGCTGGGTGCCAGCCTCCACGCACGCTTAGCGTGCTTTATTTTCCGTTTTCTGAGACGACCCCAACCAGATTCCGACGCCGGCCGCGTGTTCATCGGCTATGCCCGCGTCTCGACACGCGGGCAGGACCTCGACCAGCAGCGGGCCGCCCTTGGCGCGGCCGGCTGCGTCCGCATTTTCGAGGAAAAGGCATCCGGGGCGAAGCGGGACCGCCCGGAGCTGGTGCGGATGCTCGACCACTTGCGCGCCGGCGACGTGGTGACGATCACCCGGCTAGATCGCCTCGCCCGATCGACGGCCGACCTACTGGCGATCGCGGAGCGGATCAAGGAGGCCGGCGCGGGCCTGCGCTCGCTGGCAGAGCCTTGGGCCGACACGACGACGCCGGCCGGCCGCATGGTGTTGACCGTGTTCGCCGGCATCGCGGATTTCGAGCGCAGCTTGATCGTGGAGCGCACGAGCGCCGGCCGGATCGCGGCCAAGGCGCGGGGCGTGAGGTTCGGCCCCACCCCTGCCCTGTCGGCCGAGCAGATCGCGCACGCCCGCCAGCTCATCCACGACGACAAGAAGCCAGTGGCGGAAGTCGCCCGGCTTCTCGGCGTACATCGTGCGACCCTCTATCGGGCGCTTGGTGAGTCGGCATAAATTCGGCTTTTCGACCCCGCCGATTGCCCGCCAGAGTGTCCGATTTGCAAGAGATTCCCGCACCTTAGAGATAAGGGGTTGCAGAATCGATGCTTATAGCGTTGCATGTAACACATGAGTCGTACGAAATCGGCAATCAGCACGAAACGAGTTACCGCCCTTCGAGAGCGGCGGCGTGCGGCTGGCGTTTCGACAGTTGCGACGCCGCTTCCTGTCGAGCTGATCGCGGAGATCGATCGGATCAAGGAACAACGGGGCGTGAATGGTCGCGCCCCGATCATCGAAGAAGCTTTGAGGTTCTATATCGAGAACGCACAGAGGGCATGAAATGAAAAACCCCTAGCCGTTTGCACCGGCAAGGGGTTTTCGGATTACGGAACCGGCTATGTAGGGCACGGCCTCAACAGCTCCCAACATAGCCGCTTACTGGTAAGCCTGCAAGATGTGAGTCTTGCGGGAACGGTGAATCTTTGTCCGTTGTTCGGCTCCGTCATGCCCTCTTGAACAGAGGACGGGATGACAATGTTGAGGACGCAAATCGCGGCCGCGATTGGCTGCGCGCGTGGAAACGCACTTGAAGAAATCATGAAAGAAGTCTGGACCCGCTACGGCGCGGGCCAGCTCACCGACGAGGACGCCGGGCAGCTCTCCGCCCTCGCCCACGAACGCCGGGCGGTGTTGCAGGGATCGGGGGGGCAGACAGCGTTTAGCCTGGTGCTTCCCCCGCCAGCCCAGCGATGCCCGACGCCGGTTCGCCGGCGCAGCCATATCAAGGGGCGATCCGAGGGGCAGATATGGCGGGCGACGACGCGCAAGGATGTGCAGGCGATCTTGAAGGCGGCGGAAATCTTCAACGAGGCCGGCTTGCACGAGAAGGGCGAGCGCAGCGGCCCGCTCGGATCGGTAGCGCTGGACGTGCTGCGGCTGTTCGTCAATCTCATCGACTTCCGCACCGGCCGGCTTGAGCCGGCAATCACCACGATCATGGACCGCTTGGGCCGGTCGCGCGATACGATCGTGCGGGCGCTGAAGAACCTGCGGGCGCATGGCTTCATCGACTGGATTCGGCGCTACGAGCCGACCGGGAGCGAAGGGCGCGGCCCACAGGTGCAGCAGGCCAGCAACGCCTACCGCCTGTCCCTGCCGGAGAAGGCGCGGCAGTTCCTTGGCCGGTTCGGCAAGGCCTCGCCCCCGCCTGCGGATCATGGACAGGATCAACAGGCATGGAGCGAGCAAATCAACGCCTACAGGAAGGCCCTGCCCCTCGATGAGCGCACACAGCTCGACATGGGTGACAGCCCGTTAGGGCCTGCTCTTGTGAGAATGGCCCGGAGCATGATGGCTAAACGTGAGTCTGATAAGCAGACTGAATCCCCCTCTAATTCTATTCTCTATGTGAAAACATAGAGCGGTCGCCGCTGTTCGGGCCTCTACCGAGGCCCTGCGGCGGTTTCGGCCCGCGTATAGGCGGGCCGGGCAGCACCCTCAGAGCTTCAAAACGCAACGCTTGCGCCTGCGGCCCGCATCGCATGGGCTTTCGAGAGGGAGAAGGCGGCAAGGGTAGTGTCCAATTTTGCTGTATTGCCAGCAATTAGGCATTTAAGCAATATTTCTTGCCGCCAATGCGGCTTGCTGCTATGCCAGCAATATGAAAACTATCGCCATAGTCAGCCAGAAGGGCGGGGCCGGAAAAACCACCCTCGCCTTACACCTTGCCACGGCCGCCGAAGCGGCCGGGCTTTCCGCCGCCATTATAGACCTTGACCCGCAGGCAAGTGCCGCCGGCTGGGGCGATAGCCGCCAGGGCGAGGCCCCGGTTGTTGTCGCACTTCCTCACACCCGTTTGCCGCAAGGCTTACAGGCCGCAACCGATGGCGGGGCCGAGCTGGTCGTGATCGACACCGCGCCGCACTCGGAAGCGGCCGCAATGGCAGCAACGCGATCGGCCGACCTAGTGTTGATCCCATGCCGAGCCGGAATCCTCGATCTTCGCGCGATCGGAAGCACGGCTGATCTGGTGAAACTCGCCCAAAAGCCGGCCTTTGTCGTTTTAAACGCCGTACCGCCGCGCGCCACGCAGCTTCTAGCCGACGCGCGGGAGGCCGTTCAGGTTCACGGCTTGGAGGTTGCCCCCGTCGCCTTCCAGC
>NZ_CP093533.1 GCF_022682305.1 Shinella zoogloeoides | reverse complement strand
GCGCCCTTCGTAATTCGCTCGCTGCGCGTTCTCATACCTCCGGTGTGGCGCTGCGGCAAGCTCATCGCGAAATGATTGAGGCCGCGATTGTGACTCCGAACGGCCAAAATTTCAAGGTTCGGCCTGATCGTGATGCCCTGCCCGGCCGGAAAGTGATAAGCTCACCGCTACCGGAAAGAGGGAGACGACACGACATGGCGATAGACAATGCTGCAACGCTGGCGTTGCTGATCGACGGCGACAACGCCACGCCGAAGATCATCACCGGCCTGCTCGCTGAAATCGCCAACTACGGCACCGCCAGCGTGAAGCGTATCTATGGCGACTGGACCAAGCCCAACCTCAATGGCTGGAAAGAATGTTTGCTCGAACACTCGATTCAGCCCGTCCAGCAGTTCGCCTATACGACCGGCAAGAACGCCACCGATGGCGCGATGATTATCGACGCGATGGACCTGCTCTATACCGGCCGCTTCTCCGGTTTCTGCATCGTCTCAAGCGATAGCGACTTCGCCCGCCTCGCGGCTCGCATCCGCGAGCAAGGCGTCATTGTCTATGGATTCGGGGAGCGGAAGACGCCCCGCCCCTTCATCACCGCTTGCGACAAGTTCGTTTATTTCGACGTGCTCAACGCTGCCGGCGAACAGAAGGAAGCGGAAGCCGTCGCCGTGCCGAAGGCCGCGACGGCCAAGCCAGCGCCGGCAAAAGCCGCCCTCGATCGCCCGGCGCTGGACATGCTCGCCAAGGCCGTGACTGCTTCGGCGGACGAAGACGGCCGCGCCAACCTCGCCCGCGTCGGCGCGCACCTGGCGAAGCAGGCCCCGGACTTCGACGCCCGCAACTATGGCTATCCTCGCCTCTCCGATCTGGTCGAGGCATCCGGCATAGTCGAGGTCGAGCGCATTGGCGACAACCCGAAAATCATCATGGTTCGCCTCAAGGGTGAGCCGGCCCCTCGCCCCACAAAATAGAAGGAAGCGACACGATGGCGCGCAAGACGATAGAACAACGGCTGGCCGAACTGGATGCGCAGCGCGCCACCCTCAAGGCCCGGCTGTCAAAGCAGGAACGCGCCAGGGACACGCGCCGCAAGGTGCTGCTCGGCGCGCTCGTCCTCCATCGCCTCGAACACGGCCGCGATGAAACCTCGCGCGCCCTGCCCGACTGGCTGCGCCGCGAGCTGCCCGGCTTCCTCACCCGCGACGGCGACAAGGAACTGTTTGCCGATCTCATCAAGCCGCCGGCGGCCGGAGCGCCCGACCCATGAACGATGTCACCTCGGCCTGGCTGGCGGCTCTCCGCAAGCTCCTGCGCTCCACCGGCCAGCTCGTGCGTGACCAGCCGAAGGGAGGCAACCCCATGAACAATTTCCGCCTGGCATGGGCCGCCCTCAAGAACATGATGCGCGCGGCCGCCCGTGATCCCCTGTGGGCCTTCGTCGCGATCGTCACCGGCCCATTCCGCGCCGCCGGCTACGTCCTGCGCATGGGCGTTTTTTTCCTCATCGTCCTGGCCGTGGTCGGCGGCGGCCTCTTTGCCCTCATGCAATGGGCCGGCATCCAGCGCGGCGATGCGCTCTGGTATGTCGGCAACATCGCCTTCACCACCTTCCTCGCCCTGCTCGTCTTCCGCCTCGTCTCCCTGCCCCTGATCCAGAATTTCGGGGACATGGGCAGCGACACCCACGGCTCGGCCCGCTTCGCCACCGACAAGGAAGCCCGGCCCCTCACCCGCTCGAAAACCGGCCTCCTGATCGGCCGCGATCCCAAATCGAAAAAGCTCATGCGCTATGACGGGCCGATGCACCTGCTGACGATGGCACCGACGCGCACCGGCAAGGGGGTCGGCACCGTCATTCCGAACCTGCTCACCGCCGACCGCTCCGTGATCTGCATCGACCCCAAGGGCGAAAATGCCGTGATCGCCGGCCGCGCTCGCCAGAAATTCGGCCCCGTCCACGTCCTCGACCCCTTCGGCATCACCGGCAAGCCCTCGGCCGCCTTCAACCCGCTCGACACTCTCGACCCTGACGGCCTCAATGTGGCCGAGGACGCCACCACCCTCGCCGACGCCCTGGTCTATGACGATCCCGCCACAACCTCCGAACCTCATTGGAACGACGAAGCCAAGGCGCTGATCGCCGGCATCATCCTCCATGTCGTCACCACCGAACCGCGCGATCGGCGCACCCTCGCCACGCTGCGCGAAAACATCACCCTCGCCCCTGACGCCTTCGCCGCGCTGCTCAAGGCCATGCAGGCGTCAACCGCCGCGCACGGCCTCGTCGCCCGCGCCGCCAACCGACACCTGGGCAAGAGCGACAAGGAAGCCTCCGGCGTCCTCTCGGCCGCGCAGCGCCATACCCATTTCCTCGACAGCCCCCGCATGGTCGCCGTCCTCGGCCGGTCGGATTTCCGCTTTGCCGATCTCAAGACCCGCAACGCGACCGTGTTCTTCGTCCTGCCCCTCGATCGCTTCGGAACCTATTCGCGATGGCTGCGCCTGCTCGTCACCCAAAGCCTCACCGCCATGAGCCGGACCCCGGAGCTGCCCCCTGCCCCGATCCTCTATTTCCTCGATGAGTGCGCCGCCCTCGGCCGCCTCGAACCCGTCGAGCGCGCTATGGGCGCTCTGGCCGGCTACGGCGTCCAGCTCTGGCCCATCTTCCAGGACCTCCACCAGCTCCGCGACACATACGGGCAGCGCGCCGGCACCTTCCTGTCAAATTCCGCCGTTCTCCAGGTTTTCGCCGTCAACGATCACGAAAGCGCCCGCCTCGTCTCCGACATGCTCGGCCAGGAAACCGCCGTGTTCAAGACGATGGGCCAGGCGCTCGATTCCGAAAAGTCCGGCATATCCTACGGCGAACATCATTCCGGCCGCCCCCTGCTCACCCCCGATGAAGTCCGCACCCTCCCGCAACAGGCTCAAATCCTGTTCCTCGCCGGGCAAAGGCCGATCCTCGCCCGCAAGCTCGCCTATTATGCCGATCCCGAGTTTGGCGGCCTGTTCGACCAGATCGAACGATAGCAGCACATGCCATAGTGCTCGGCTGTGTCAAAAGGTGGGTTCTCGCCATGCTCGCGGCCTGCGGCCCCTGCGCGTGGCTCCGATCCCGGCCTTGCGGCCGCTTTTGACGCAGCCTGCGCCCCTATGGAATCCTGAACCTGTCGGGACGAAGGGCGTCCCGCCCTTCGCTCCGCTCCGGGGTTCTCCACGCCTGCGGCGCGTCGAACAAAGGGCTGAACCAGGCGCAGCGCCAGCCCCCGGCCGGCCCGCTCTCATCATCTAGGGCCGTAGGGACGGCCGGGGGCGGGATGCAGGCGCGGACCTATCTATCGTGTTCCGCTTCCCTACGCCTGCGCTCGTCCGCAAGGCGCTGACGCACCTGTTCGGGCGTCCGTCCTCTCGACGGATCGGCTTTCAGCTCATCATAGGCGGCTACGCCTTCCGTGCGCAGCCAATGCTCAAGAGCCTCGTCGCGGATAGCTTCGCCCTTGATCCCGAGGCGGCGCTGAGCATCCGCCATTTCGGTGATCTCGCGGGTAAGGCGGCTTGCCTTCTTCGTCATGGAGATCGCCTTTACGCTATGCTTACATGATTGCAAGTAAGCATGTTGCCCTACTCGCGGAACAAATCAGAATGAGTGCCGGTCCGCTCGAAATGGACGCTGGTGGCGTCAACCTTATAGATCAGCAGCCAATCCGATTCTATGTGGAGATCGCGATAGCCGATCCAGTTGCTTTTCAAAGGATGGTCCCGCAACCGCGCCGGCAGCGGTGCTTCCTCGATCAACAATTGCAGGACATGGCGCAGCTTCGCCATGTCCTTACCGCGCTTCTCCGCCCGCTTCACGTCGCGGCGGAACTGGCCGGAATAGGACGGGTCGCGCACTCAAATACCCAACTGCTTGAACAGGTCGCCCGCGTCCTTGGCCTTGTGAACGTCCTCGCCGCGCGCCGTCTTCTCCATAGCCGCTATGGTTTCCGCGTTCGGCACCTTCACCGGGAAGGGAATGGCCTTGTCACGAGCAACCCGGACCAGGGCCATACGGATATAGTCGGAAACGGAAAGCCCCATCTCCGCGAGCGCCTTGGTGGCACTATCCTTCGTCTCGGCATCGACGCGCGCGCGCACTACGGAATCGACTCTCATCATCTTGGCTCCTGAAATAGCTGTGGCCGTATGTAGCTACAATCGGCTACTATTTCAATCCCCGCCCTCTCGAACGACCGGGAAATTGTATTTGGCGAAAAGCAGGTTCAGCGCCTCGGCCACAAGCCGCTCCTGGGTGATCCGCTTGCCCTTGTCGTCGCGTGTGCGGAAGCTGAGTTCTTCCAGCGTCTCCCAATAGGCCGGCGGCAAATGGTGGGTCTTGGCCGTCTTGCCGGCCCGCGACGGCGGAACATAGGTTCCGGCCGTCTGCGGTTCGCCAGTGGCCCGCTTTGGTGCGGTTGCCGTGTCGGAAGCGCCTGGAGCTGCTGGCGCGGTCGCCGGTTGCTCGGGCGTCTTGATGGCGGTCGCCAGGAGCGAGGGCTTGCGGCTCATGCTTTCATCCTTTCATGCTTACCTGTAAACATGCTTGCTTGTTCCGAAAGGAAGCTGAACAGGCCGGCGACTTCCTGCGCCGCCCGCCCCTGCGGTTCCAGCTCCTGCGGGGTCTGCCCCAAGGCCGGCGCGTCCTCATAGGCTTTCAGCCTCGACATATGGATGGGCGCGACCGACACGTTGAACCGCTCCGCGATCGCGGCGGCATCGTCGGCCGCCCTGCCCCCGGCGTTCGGATGCACGAGATTCAGCACGACGAAGGTTGGCGGATTTCCCGCCATGTCGAGCAGCCGCTTTAGCGGCTCCAAGGTGTCGATCGCGAATATCTGCGCCTGGGTCGGGATCAACACCATGTCGGCATACTTAGCCGCCTCGGTCGAGGCGCTGTCCATCTTGCCGGGCGTGTCGATGAACACCCAATCCATGCCAAGGCCGCGATAGGCGTCCAGCGAGCGCCGGATAGCGCCGGGCTGGATCGAGGCAACGTCCGGCCCGTCGCCCTCTCGCCGGTCAAACCAGTTGACAGCGTTCGTCTGCGGGTCGAGGTCGAGCAGGGCCGATTTCTTCCCGGCCAGGTGCGCCGCGACCGCAAGCGCCGTCGCGATCGTGGTCTTGCCGGTCCCGCCCTTTTGGGTGCAGAGCGCAACTGTAATCATGTTTGCATCCTTTCATGCAGGGGAGCCTACATGCTTCCATTCATACATGAAATCATGTTTACATTTCTAGGCGGTTAATCGTCGTCCCCGTCCTCGGCCGCCATCGGCTCGTCGCACTCGCCGCAAACCAGGCGCGCGCCGGGTTTCGCCCAGGCGTGAAGCGCGCAGCTCGGGCAGGTGTAGCGGGTCTTGCTGGCCGACTTCGCCTTGCGCTTCTTCCTCGCGTCGGCGTCGTCCCAAAGCTCGACATAGAGGGCCGAGAAGTCGGGTTGCGCCGCCAGCTCGGCAAAGGCGCGGGCGTAGGGACCGCCGGCGACGATGTAATGGCTGCAAGACTGGCCGGTTTCCTTCCCGCCCGGCCGGCCGGTGTCGGAAGGGTGCAGCCCGATCGCGTGCATCTTCGCCCCCCATTCCTTGTTGTGGTAGCCGGAGCGCGACGGCTTGCCGAAATGGTGCTGCCAAAGGTGCGCCATCTCATGCGCCAGGGTGGAAAGGCTCTGCTCGTCGGTGCGGCTTTTGAAGTGCGACGGATTCAGCGCGATCTCGTCGGTGATCTCCGTGCCGTCCTTCGATCCGAACCGGCCGCCGGCGAAATAGCCGTAAGCCTTATTCTTGCGCTGCAAGGTCACGAGGCAGGGCGGCAGCTCGCCGGAGAACAACCGGACGTTGAAGAAATCGAACGCCCGATTCAGCGCGGCATAGGTTTTCGCGGTCGGATTGGCGGGGGACATGGCGGCCTCTTTTGTATCGTACGAAACAATCGTCGCACGTTTCCCACTTACATGCAAGCATGTTTACATGTTTAGCGCTGCCCTGGCCGCCCGCTTTCTCTCGAAAGCCCATGCGGCGGTTGTCGCAGACGCAAGCGTTGCGGTTTTGCTTTGAGGCTCCCGTTTCCCGATCCGCCCTATAAGCGGATCGGAACCGCCGCAGGGCCGCGAAAGCGGCCCGAACAGCGGCGACCGCTTATGTTTGCCCTCTTAGATAAAGATCAGATGGGGATTCAGTCTGCTTGGCGGACTCACGCTTCTGCAACGACTTCCCAAGGGCTGCGAGCGCCCGGCCTAGTGCCGTGTCGCCCGCCTCGAACCGCGCCAGCTCATCGAGGGGCAGGGCCTTCCTGTAGGCGTCCAGCTCGGCCGTGCGGGCTTCCTGGGCGGCAACATGGTCGTCGGGCGGGGGAGGGGCCTTGCCGAACCGGCCGAGAAGCCGCAGCGCCTTTTCCGGCAGGGACAGGCGATAGGCATTGCTCGCCTGCTGCACCTGGGGGCCTGATCCTTCGCGGCCGGTCGGCTCGTAGCGCCGCAGCCAGTCGAGGAAGCCATGCGCCCGCAGCGCCTTCAGCGCCCGCACCACGGCGTCACGCGAACGCCGGACCTTCCCCATGATCGTGTCCAGGGATGGTTCCAGCCGGCCGGTGCGGAAATCGACCAGGTTCACGAAAAACTCCAACACCTCGATCGCCACCGATCCGAGCGGGCCGGTGCGCTCGCCCTTCTGGCGCTCGGCCAGCTCGTAGCGTTTGGCGGCGAGCAAGACCTTCTGCACCTCCTGCCGGTTGGTCGGCCGCCATATCCGGCCCTCCGAACGGCCCTTGAAATGGCTGTGCCGGCGAACCGGCGTCGGGCAGCGCGCCAGGGGAGGGGGCATGACCAGGCCAAGCACGGCCTGTCCTGATCCCCGCCACGCCGCCCGGCGCTCCTGGGCGAGCGTGGAGAGCTGCCCGGCCTCGTCCTCGGTGAGCTGGCCGGCGCTGTAGCGCGTCCAGACCTCCCGCATGATTTCATCAAGCGCGTTTGCGCGCGCGCAGCCGATCGCGGCCGCGATTTGTGTCCTCAACATATGCCTCTCGTCCTTCCGTTCGGAGGACATGACGACTGTGGACGGCAGGCACGGCTTACCCGTTCCCGCAAGAATCAATCTTGCGGATTGGGCGGCTCTAGCGTAGAAAAGGGGAGAACTCGGCCCCCACCTCTACGGTGTGTCTGACGGCCTACAAAAACGCTCGATCGTTGGCGCGATCGGGCGTTTTGCCGTTATGCCCCTTGCTGCTTCTCGATAAGTAACCTCACGGCTTCCTCGATGATGGGCGCGCGGGATGCCACGCCCCGTTCCTCCTTGATCTGGTCGAGCTGTGCGACCAGATCGGCGGGAAGATCGGTGTTCACATAGATGCGGCCGGCCGCCCGCAACCGCTCCCGATGGGCGGCGACCTTTTCTTTGACTGGAATTGCGGTCCGACTCATAGGTTACAGGAAACCGCGATTCTTCTGATTCTACAACCCCTTGAATCCAAGCCGCTGAAATCGTGCGATTCCGCTACGCTCGCCGGCACGACTCGGGGCAGGGGCGGTTCAACATGCTTGCATGTAGGCATGTAACCATCCCGCCCCCGGCCGTCCCTACGGCCCTAGATGATGAGAGCGGGCCGGCCGGGGGCTGGCGCTGCGCCTGGTTCAGCCCTTTGTTCGACGCGCCGCAGGCGTGGAGAACCCCGGAGCGGAGCGAAGGGCGGGACGCCCTTCGTCCCGACAGGTTCAGGATTCCATAGGGGCGCAGGCTGCGTCAAAAGCGGCCGCAAGGCCGGGATCGGAGCCACGCGCAGGGGCCGCAGGCCGCGAGCATGGCGAGAACCCACCTTTTGACACAGCCGAGCACTATGGTCGCCCTGCTGTGCTTTCAAGCGCCCGGTAGAGCGTGGCGCGATGCACGCCAAGGAGCCGGGCGACTTCTGCCACCGGCTTCTTGTCCTCGCTGATGAGCTGCCGGGCGTGCGTGATCTGCTCGGCCGACAGGGTAGGGGAGGGGCCAAACCGAACGCCCCGCGCCTTGGCCGCGATCCGGCCGACGCTCGTGCGCTCCACGATCAAGGATCGCTCGAAATCCGCGATGCCGGCAAACACGGTCAGCACCATGCGACCGGCCGGCGTCGTGGTGTCCGCCCACGGCTCGGCCAGGGAACGCAGGCCAGCGCCGGCGTCCTTGATCCGCTCCGCGATGTTGAGAAGGTCGCCGGTCGATCGGGCGAGGCGGTCTAGCCTGGTGATCGTCACCACGTTGCCAGGCTGCAAATAGTCGAGCATCCGCGTCAGCTCGGGCCGGTCGCGTTTCGCACCCGATGCCTTTTCCTCGAAGATGCGGACGCAGCCGGCCGCGCCGAGCGCGGCGCGCTGCTGGTCGAGGTCCTGGCCCTGGGTGGACACGCGGGCATAGCCGATCATCATGGGCGGCGGATTCCTGTCGCAAATCATGTCGCAGGTTTTCTACCACTTGCGACAAAGACGTGCGACACGAAAAGAGCCGGAAAACCGGCCCTCGGCGAAGTGTTGCAGGTTTTAGGAGTTGCGCGACAAAAAAGCGTCGCGGTGCGATGAGCCTTCAGTCGTTATAGGGGTCGGCTCAGGCGCATAGGCATTGGTCGGCACCGGGAGATGCGATGCAGATGGATGCATCAGATGGCACATGATCAACGCATGACATGACACTGCTCAGTTCAGACACCTACTCTCGCCAGAAGCCTTTCATGATCCCGAAGTCCGCACGATCATTGCAGCGCTAAGCTCTTCTTAATGGGCCGCAGCTTAAGATTGCCGACTTAGTCCCTTGACGGCGATCTTTGATGACCGAGAAAAGCAAAGACCAACTGCGCGATCATGTCGAACGACAGCTTGCCGACAAAGGCTCGCTGTTGACATTTTCACCAATGGTGAAGGCCCGTTACGAAGAAGAGACGGGCACTGCGCGATGCCGGCACCTAGTGATCTGTGGTCTCGTTGCACTTGCTCTCTATAACGTCTTTCTCATCTCCGACTGGCGGCTGATCCCCGATATTTTCGATCAGGCACTGATTGTAAGATTGGCGGTCGTTACGCCACTCGCCCTACTGATCGTTGCGATTCTGCTGCGAAATCCCTCGCCCTTCGTTCGCGAGGCTTCACAGACCTCGATCAGCATCATCGTCACCGCGAGCATGCTCCATTTGAGCTCGACCAGCGACAGCCCGCTGGCGATCTACCATCATTTCGGGGTGGTGCTGGTCATTCTCTTCGCCAACGTGGTCCAACAACTCCATTTTCCATATGCGGTTGCGGCCTCTATCGGCACCGTCGCTCTTTATGTCGGCGTTGTTTTGAACCTGGACAATTTCCCCGGCGAAGCAAGCTTGACTGCGATCATGATCATGATCGGCGCGGCGGTTTTTACCCTGATTGCCAACTATACGCTGGAGCGGCAGCTTCGGCTCGCCTACCTGCTCGGATTGCGCGATCGATTGCGGCAGGAGGAACTTGAAGCGCTTGCACGCATCGACCCGCTCACCGGACTGGGTAACCGTCGTCAGCTCGACCGACGGCTCGACGCGCTCTGGACCCCGACGGCCGGAGCATCGACGCCTGTCGGCGCGATCCTCATCGATGTCGATCATTTCAAGGCCTATAATGACAACTATGGGCACCCGGCTGGCGATCTTTGCCTGAAACGCATCGCGGCGCTGATCGCCGGCGAACTTCGTGGCACGGACGATGTCGCGTTTCGTTTCGGTGGCGAGGAGTTTGTCGTGATCCTCGCAAGGACTGACATGATGGATGGCGTTCGCATCGCCGAGCGCATCCGCAAGGCGATCGAGGCCGCTGCGATCCCGCACGCTTATTCCGCAGTCGCGCCCTACGTCACGGTCAGCCTCGGGGTCAGCGGCGCCACGCCGGATAGTACCGTCACGCGCGACGAAATGATCCTGAGCGCCGACACGGCGCTCTATGCGGCAAAACGCAACGGCCGCAATCAGGTTTGGCCGCCACGAGGCAAGGCGGCCGCGAGTGTCACTCACATCCGTGAAGTCCGCCGATAGGCGCAATCCTTGCCCAGCCCGACGGATGTCAGTCCCCACGGCCCCATCCCACGGGTTGACCCGCGGGCATGCTGCTTCATGTTACGGCATTGGCCGATGCCAAGTGACGCAGCCGACCCGGCCGGATCGTTCCGTGATCAAGCGGCGCAGCGAACATGAACAACGAAGATCGAAAGGCGGACCTGGAACCCTTCATCGAGAGCATCCGTTGGCAACGGCAACGACAGCGCCGAGTATATCGCGGGCTTCAGGGATGCGCAGGGAGAGATCGCCGGTCCGGTGGTGCCGTTGTCCGCGGAAGTCGTGCAACGCGCCGTGTTCTCCGGCCAGCTTTTCACAGTGATGTGCGATATGGCCGGTGAAATAAGCCCGTGTCCGGCGGGGATTGTCGAAGACTTGCTGGACACAATGTTCGGTGATGGCCGTCTTGCCACCCAGCCCATCGACGAATTGGTGGAAGAAGCGATCGGCATGTCCGTCAACGAGACAGCCGACACCATGATCGCGGATCTCGAGATCATGCGAGACCGGTTGAAGCGGGCCTTGATGCGCGTGGAAGATACCGCCCAAGCCCTCCGGACCATCAAGCAGGTCCGTCGCTCTTCCAGTGCAGGCAACCTGAACTGAGTTGGCTGCCGCTGCGGCGAACAATTACTTGCGTCTCCTGGAAGTTCCAATCGATGAGCCGCATTCATTAACTCATGACTGCTGTAGATTTTCTTATTGTCGGCGCGCGGTTGCTGTCCAAACGTGCCCTATATTTCGAATGCTTCACACACTCATTACATTCACACATACGATGTGATTGCGTAATATATTGTGATTTCATGTCGGTCGAGCTTTAACGCACTGCCGATAATGTGCGCAATCGATTTGCTTTTGCAAGGATATCCGTTTGACGCCAACAAGCGTCCGAACGTCGAGAGGACAAGGCAGACGCTCAGCAACAATATCATGGCCTTTGGGATACTGGCGATCATGGTTTCTCTTATCGGCTCAACCCCAAGCCCTGGGACCGCGTGAGTTGCTGCTTTAGCGTATGGTCGCGGGACAGTTCCGCCATTCGCGTGCGCTCCACGACACGAGCAATATCCTTGATCTGCTCGGCCTTCTTCGCCAGTTCGGGATTACGCTCGAGCTGCGGGCCGAAGTCTCGAGGATCGGAACGGCCGAACCGCGCCTCGAGCGCCTTGCCGATCTTCCGCGCTTCCTCGAGGGCAACCGCGCCCTCCGGCGTCGATCGAATCTGATCAATCCAGCCATTGCGCTCCGCCATCGGCACTTTGTCCACCTGGGCGATGATTTCGGCGCTGCGCGCCGTGAGGCCCGGAACCTCGACCACATCGCGCTTTTCGCGCTGCCACTGTTCGGAGGCTCGTTCCTCGCCTAGACGGCGCTGCCAAGTCTCGGCCACCGATTCGACATGCCGCGCGACCGCGCCGACATAGCTCAACGCCTGTTTGCGCTCCTTGTTGTCACCAAACAGGCCGGACTTGCCGCGCACGTCTCCGAAGCGCTCCGGCTGCGCGGCAATGGCTTTCGCCATCACCTTACCGTCGCCGTTCTGGTCGATGATCCCGGAACGCAACCGGCCCGCCACCTCACCGGGATCGTGAAATGCGCCCCGGATCATGGATTCCGCCGTCTTCCACTGGGCATCAAATGTCGGCAACGCCTTTTCGCGGGCAACGTCCTCAATGCTGCGATCATGGCGGGTGATAGCCGGCACCAGAGGCGCGGGCCTGCCGGCCTCGACCGGCTCAAGCCCCTGCGCCTCTCTGCCCTGCTGCGGGCCGCCAGCGCCGCCGCCAGCCGGCGCTATAACCTCGGACCAGCTTATGCGGCGATACCTCTCCTTCTCCCCTTGCCGGCCTTCGGCCTGATGCTGTCGATCGCCAGCGAGATCCGCGCGAGAATCTGCACGAAGATCCTGCGCGAGATCTGCGCCGACTTTTTGCGTGGATCTCGGCGCGCGGTCCTCGATGCGCTCGGCCGGAATCTCGATCTCGCTGCGAACGCCCATTTGCTCGGCAATCCCGCGCCGTTCGGCAAAGTCGTTTGTATAGTCGAGGGTGGTTTCCTTCACGCCCGACCGGGACAGGCGGCGCTCTAGCTGGTCATAGGCCAGCTCGCCGGCGTCCTGAACCTTCCATGTGTTGCGGTGCGTCTGCGTGCCATCCGGCAAGGTGACGGGCGTGGAACCCTCGTGTTGAAGGCCGATCTTCTCCCCAATCTCCGGCCCGGCCTCCTTCATGGCGCGCTCAAGATCGACGCCCCATAGGGTGCGGCGCTCGCCCTTGTCGTTTTCCAGCGTCACGAAATAGCTCTGGCTGTTCCCTTGCCTGTGCTCATACGGCGCAGCCCCATGCTCAACCAGGCGGCCCGCAGCCAACGTTTGGCCGGCATTGGTGAACTCGTCCTGCGCCGCATAGAGCTGCACGCCGTCGCGATGCCGGGTCATGGCGACATAGGTTAGATGCCGATCCATCGTCCCCGACGCCATCACATAGGAACGATCGACCGTCGCCCCCTGATTTTTGTGAATCGTCGTCGCATAGCCGTGGTCGATCGCCTGATAATCGCCCATCGGCACGCTGACGCTCTCGCCGCCCCGGCCGTCGAGCTGCGCGACGATCCGGCCGGCCTCGACATGCTCGACGGTGCCAAGCATCCCGTTTTTCACGCCA
Organism: Shinella zoogloeoides; assembly: GCF_022682305.1. NCBI lineage: Bacteria > Pseudomonadati > Pseudomonadota > Alphaproteobacteria > Hyphomicrobiales > Rhizobiaceae > Shinella > Shinella zoogloeoides. The sequence continues at coordinate 12,319 of NZ_CP093533.1, read as the reverse complement.
AGGTCGCGGCTGTTCTCCAAGAACACGATACGGTCGCCCAGCGCGAACTCCCGCTTGCCGTCATTGGGGTCGTCTCAGAAAACGGAAAATAAAGCACGCTAAGCCGGTTGCAGCGGCCGTAGCGGCCTGAACTTGCCCGCGCCGATCTTGGCGCTGCTGCGCCAGAGGTAATCGCCGGTCAGGTTGATGTGCTCCCAGCCGAGCGGCGACAGGTACTGCAACAGGCCGTCATCGACGGCTTGACCGTGGCCACGCAAGGCGTTCGCGGCCCGCTCCAGATAGACCGTGTTCCATAGCACGATGGCCGCCGTCACCAGGTTGAGGCCGCTGGCCCGGTAGCGCTGCTGCTCGAAGCTGCGGTCGCGGATTTCCCCCAGGCGGTTGAAGAACACGGCGCGGGCCAGCGCGTTGCGCGCCTCGCCTTTGTTCAGCCCGGCATGCACGCGGCGGCGCAGCTCGACGCTTTGCAGCCAGTCCAGGATGAACAGTGTGCGCTCGATGCGTCCCAGCTCACGCAGGGCGACGGCCAGGCCGTTCTGGCGCGGGTAGCTGCCAAGCTTCCTGAGCATCAGCGAGGCCGTCGCCGTGCCCTGCTTGATCGAGGTGGCCATCCGCAGGATTTCATCCCAATGGGCGCGGACGTGCTTGATGTTGAGCGTGCCGCCGATCATCGGTTTCAACGCCTCGTAGGTGGCATCGCCCTTCGGGATGTAGAGCTTGGTGTCGCCCAGGTCACGAATGCGCGGGGCGAAGCGGAAGCCCAGCAGGTGCATCAACGCGAAGACGTGGTCCGTGAACCCTGCCGTGTCGGTGTAGTGCTCCTCGATCCGCAGGTCGGATTCGTGATACAGCAGGCCGTCGAGCACGTAGGTCGAGTCGCGCACGCCGACGTTCACGACCTTGGTGTGGAACGGCGCGTACTGGTCGGAGATATGGGTGTAGAACGTCCGCCCTGGGCTGCTGCCGTATTTCGGATTGATGTGGCCGGTGCTCTCGGCCTTGCTGCCGGTGCGGAAGTTCTGGCCGTCCGACGATGACGTGGTGCCGTCGCCCCAATGCTCGGCGAAGGGATGTCGGAACTGCGCGTTGACCAGCTCGGCCAGTGCCGCCCCGTAGGTTTCGTCGCGGATGTGCCAGGCTTGCAGCCAGGCCAGCTTGGCGTAGGTCGTGCCGGGGCACGATTCCGCCATCTTGGTCAGGCCCAGGTTGATCGCGTCGGCGAGGATCGTGGTCAGCAACAGGTTTTTGTCCTTGGCCAGGTCGCCTGACTTCAGGTGGGCGAAGTGCCGGGTGAAGCCCGTCCATTCGTCTACCTCCAGCAGCAATTCGGTGATCTTGACGTGCGGTAGGATCATCGCCGTCTGGTCGATCAGGGCCTGTGCGGTATCGGGCACCGCCGCATCGAGCGGCGTGATCTTCAGGCCCGACTCCGTGATGATGGCGTCCGGCAGCTCGTTGGCCAGCGCCATGCGGTTGACGGTGGCGAGCTGCGTTTCCAGCAGCGTCAGCCGGTCATGCAGGTACTGGTCGCAATCGGTGGCCACGGCCAGCGGCAATTCGCTGGCCTGCTTGAGGCTGGCGAATTTCGCGGGCGGCACCAGGTAGGCGTCACGACACGAAGGTGGCGAATCTGTCCGACTTTTAAGAACGTATCCGGAACTCAGGTTGGTTTGACCGTGGATGTCGTTGCTTTTTCGGCCTTGAGAGCTTCGTAGAGGGCGGTTTTCCCGATTTTCACGCGGGCCGCGGCTTCCCGGACGTTCAAACCGGCCGCCAGATGCTGGCGGGCTTTGGCAAGTTTGTCCGGGGTTACGACGACTTGTCGGCCACCGCGTCGGCCGCGTTCCTCTGCGGCTTGCAGACCGGCACGTGTTCGTTCCCGGATCAGATCGCGCTCGAACTGTGCCAGCGCGCCGAACAGGTGGAAGACCAGGCGACCGCCGGATGTCGTGGTGTCGATGTTTTCGGTGATGGATCGGAAGCCGACGCCTTTGGCCTCCAGTTCGGTGATGATCTCGATGAGGTGCTTCATCGACCGGCCGAGGCGGTCGAGCTTCCAGACTGTGAGCGTGTCGCCGTCGCGAACGTAGCGGATCGCCTCCGCCAATCCGAGTCGGTCAGTCTTCATGCCGGATGCCTTATCCTCGAACAGCCTTTCACAACCTGCTTTGCGCAAAGCGTCGAGTTGCAGGGCGGTGTCCTGGTCGCCGGTGGAGACCCTTGCATAGCCGATAGCGGTCATGAGACGTGGTTTGTCCGTTTTTCCGTTGAATACGGACATTGTCCGATTTGCCGTTTCATGACAAGGTTTGCGGACAAGAACTGTGGATGCCGCGAAACGTTCGTTTGTCGGACACGCATTTTCCGTTTCGCTGCACTCTCCGCGGCGAAACGGGAAGATCAGTGAATGGCGCGAAGAGCATTACTGAGCGAGGCATGGTGGCAACAGGCGACGATCATCCCGGATAACGAAAGGGAGATCGCCAAACATTATACGCTGGATCGATCGGATCTCGACCTGATCATGCGACAGAACAAGGCCGCGAACAGACTGGGCCTCGCCTGTGTTCTGGCCACGCTACGATACCCTGGCCGACCGCTTGCGGATGGCGAGGTCCTGCCGGCTGGCGTCTTACGATTTCTGGCGCGGCAGATCGGCGTCGATCACCATGAGATCGAACGTTATTTCGAGCGCCCACAGACGCGGCGCGAGCATCTGGCCCTGCTTTTCGACAGAATGCAGATGCGTCCGTTTGTGCCTTCGGACGTGCGGGCACTCACAGGCTGGCTGACACCTGCCGCACAAACCCTGCGCCAGGCCGATGTATTGGCGGATATGGTCGTGGAAGAACTGCGACGCAGGAGAATTCTCTTGCCAGCGCGGCCAGCGCTCGAAGCCATCATTCATGTGGCGATCAGGCGCGGCATTCGTATTGCTCATCGGGCCTTGGCCGGCGGGATCTCAGAAGGCCAAAAGCTCGATCTGGACAAGCTTCTCGATCCGCGTGAGGGGACAAGCGTGACCATTCTTGCCTGGGCGAGAACGCCGGCATTGTCGCCAGCCGCCGTCAACCTCGACAGAATTGCCGAGCGCATTCGCTTTCTCCGGTCTCTGAACCTGCCGACGACGTTGATGGATCGAATTCCGGCCAAGGTCTTTGACGAATTTGCTGCAGAGGGGACGCGAATGAGCGCGCAGCATCTGCGCGACCTTAACACCGAACGCCGACATGCTGTCCTGGCTGCAACAGTGCTCCACCTTTCCCGCCATCTCACCGATTGCGCGATCGACATGTTCAAGAAACTCATGGGCATCCTGACGCGGCGAGCCAATAACCAGGCGGCTGCTCGCGTCACCCGATCCGTTCGGGAAGTGCAGACGCCGTTGAAGGACGTTTCAAAAGTCTGCCATGCGATCATCAAGGCTAGAGAGAAGGGTGAGGACATGGCCAAAGCGCTTGATCTGGTCATCCAATGGCCAGCTTTTACAACCAGTGTCCAGGCGGTCGATACGCTGATCGCGCCGGATGTTATCGACGGTAAAATCGAAATGCTCCAGCGCTATCCGACGATCAGGAAACTGGCGCCACAGTTTCTCTCCACTCTCGTGTTCCGCGGTCACGCAGTGGCGGCGACCCTCTTGCGGGCGCTATCCGTGGTCGCGGGTCTATATCGTACGGGCAAAAGGACCATACCCGACAAGGCACCGATCTCCTTTGCGCCGAAGGGCTGGATGCCTCTCATACTCAAAGATGGAAAGATTGATCGCAGGGCTTATGAGCTTTGCCTGTTCAGCGAATTGAAGCGCCGGCTCGATGCGGGCGATGTCTGGGTGGAAGGAGCCAAACGCTTCCAGTCTTTCGAAAGCTTTCTCATTCCCACGCCGACATTCGAGCTGATGCGTGAGGAAGGACCGCTTCCAATCGCCGTTGATACCGATGTCGAGACGTATCTTCGCCAACAGCGCCAGCTGCTGAACGATGGACTGGCTGACCTCTCGCGTCTGGCCGCAGCCGGCGAGCTCGACGATGTAGAACTGACCGGGGCGGGGTTTAGCGTCACGCCGCACAAGGCTATGTTTCCGGACATCGCCAAGTCGCTGAAGCTAAAGGTGGAAAGCCGTCTGCCTGCGATCCGCATCACTGACCTTTTGCTCGAGGTTGACGCCCGAACGGAATTTTCGAACGCCTTTACCCATTTGCGCAGCGGTCGGACGGCCGACAACAAGCTTGCGCTCCTCACCGCCATCCTGGCGGACGGCATCAATCTCGGTCTCACGAGAATGGCGGACGTTTCCCCCGGCATTACGATGCGCCAACTCGCCTGGGCGCACGACTGGCATATTCGCGAGGAAGGTTACACGGCCGCGCACGCCATTCTCGTCAACGCCCAGAGGCAATTGCCTCTGGCAAGCTTGTGGGGCGATGGAACAACGTCATCCTCCGATGGCCAGTATTTTCCGGCGGGCGGACACGCCGAGGCGATCGGCGACCTCAACGGCCGCTATGGTCCCAACCCCGGCGCCAAATTCTACCGGTTCACCTCTGACCAGTACGGCGCTTTCTACATCATCGCCATGAATGCCAATGCGAGCGAAGCCATCTATGTCCTCGATGGACTGCTCTATCATGGCAGCGATCTCGCCATCGAAACCCACTATGTCGATACCGGCGGGGTAAGCGATATGAGCTTCGCCCTTTGCCATCTCGTTGGTTTCCAGATTGTGCCTCGGCTGCGCGGTCTCAAGGATCGCAAGCTCTATCTCTTCCCGGGCGACGCGCCTCCCGAAAACCTGGCGCCGCTCGTTGGCGAGCACATCAACGTCGAGCGGATCAAGGCAAACTGGAACGACATCCTGCGGCTGGTCACGACGATCCGTTCCGGGCAGGTTCGGCCTTCGACGGTGTTGGCAAAGCTGTCCGCATTCCCACGCCAGAACGGACTGGCGTTGGCGCTACGCGATCTCGGTCGCATCAATCGGTCCATCTTTCTGCCCCAGTGGTGGCAGAACCCCGAAATGCGCAGGAACGCGACGGTCGGCCTCAACAAGAGCGAATCCCAGAACACCTTGGCCCGCGCACTGTTCTTCAATCGCCTCGGAGAATTGCGCGACCGGACTTTCGAGAGCCAGTTCTACCGAGCATCTGGACTGAACCTGCTAATCAACGCCATCGTCTACTGGAACACACTCTATCTCGAACCGGCGTTCGCCGAGCTCAACCGAGATGGCATTCCCACGCCGCTTGACATCATCAAACACATTACCCCACTCGGCTGGCAGCACATCAGTCTCACCGGCGATTACATCTGGACCCCAAAAGACGGCGTTGATCTCAGGCCATTGCGGCGCGAAACATCTATCCTCGCAGCGTGATCACCATACGTTCTCAAAAGTCGGACAGATCCAACACTTTCGTGTCGTGACGCCAGGTAGTCCTCGAAGTCCTTGAACTGGCGCGAGCCTTGCACCCAGATGTCGCCGGAGCGCAGCGCGTTCTTCAGCTCCGACAGCGCGCACAGTTCGTAGTAGCGCCGGTCGATGCCGGTGTCGGTCATCACCAGCTTCTGCCAGCGCGGCTTGATGAACTCGGTCGGCGCGTCGGTGGGCACCTTGCGGGCGTTGTCGCTGTTCATGCTGCGCAGCACCTCGATGGCGTCGAGTACGTCCTTGGCGGCGGGCGCGGCCCGCAACTTGAGCACGTCGAGAAATTCCGGCGCGTAGCGGCGCAGCGTGGCGTAGCTCTCGCCGATGCGGTGCAGGAAATCGAAGTCCTCGGGTTGCGCGAGCCGCTGCGCTTCGGTGACGCTCTCGGCGAAAGCATCCCAGGACATGACGGCCTCGATGGCGGCGAACGGATCGCGGCCCGCTTGCTTGGCCTCGATCAGCGCCTGGCCGATGCGCCCGAACAGCCGCACCTTGGCATTGATCGCCTTGCCGGATGCCTGGAACTGCTGCTGATGCTTGTTCTTGGCGGCATTGAACAGCTTGCCCAGGATGCGGTCATGCAGGTCGATGATTTCGTCGGTGACGGTGGCCATGCCCTCGATGGCGAGCGCCACCAGGGTCGCGTAACGCCGCTGCGGCTCGAACTTCGCCAGGTCGGCGGGCGTCATCTGGCCGCCCTCGCGGGCGATCTTGAGCAGCCGGTTCTGGTGAACCAGCCGCTCGATGCCGGAGGGCAGGTCGAGCGCCTGCCACGCCTTGAGGCGTTCGATGTGTTCCAGCATGTGCCGCGAGTTCGGTTTGACCGGGGATTGCCGCAGCCAGGCCAGCCACGTCGTCTTGCCGTTGTCGCGGCGCTTGAGCAGATCGTCGAGGCGACGGCGATGCACGTCCGTCAGCGGCTCAGCCAAGGCGTCGTAGAGACGCCGGTTGGCGCGGGTAATCGCTTCGGCGCTCGCCCGCTCGACGGCGTTGAGGGCGGGCACAATGACCGACTGCCGCCGCAGGTGCTCGATCAAGGCTCTGGCCAGCACGATGCCCTTGTCGGTTTGCATGGCCAGCTCGGTCAGCAACTGGACAGCCTGCCGGTAGTGGCCAATCGTGAACGGCTGGAAGCCGAACACCGTTTGCAGCTCGACCAGGTGCTCGCGTCGGGTCTGCTCACGCTGCCCGTACTCGTCCCAGCTTTCGATGCCGACCTTGAGCTGGTTGGCGACCAGTCTCAGCAATGGCGGGAACGGTGGCTCATCAGCGCCAAGGATGACGCCGGGAAAGCGCAGGTAGCAGAGCTGCACCGCGAAGCCCAGCCGATTGGCCGGGCCGCGCCGCTGCCGGATGATGGAGAGGTCGCTTTCGCTGAACGTGTAGTGACGGATCAACTCATCCTTGGTGTCCGGCAACGCCAGCAGGCTTTCGCGCTCGGCGGCGGAGAGGATCGAACGGCGGGGCATGCGGTTTCCTTCTTCTTGAAAACGTAGGTTTGTGACAAGCCCGCCAAGGCAACCGGCGCGGCACGGGAATCAAGGCATTGCGATTCTCGAAAATAGTTCTTGAAATTCTATTCTTGATTGCATATCATCTCAACGAGTTTCGATAAGAAAGGATGCGCATGCGACCGTCTGTTGTGCTTGACATGAAGCGAAGCGCAGTGCGTGAAGCGGTAGGCCGCTTTCGCGCCGCGAACCCGCGCGTCTTCGGCTCGGTGCTGCATGGCACCGACCGGGATGGCAGCGACCTCGACCTGTTGGTCGATGCGCTGCCCGGTGCCACGTTGTTGGACTTGGGCGATTTGGAAGAAGAACTGAAATCGCTGCTCGGCGTTGACGTCGATCTGCTGACTCCCGGCGACCTGCCGCCGAAGTTCCGGGCCAAGGTGCTCGCGGAGGCGCAACCGATATGAGCGAGAACCGCCTGCCCGATTACCTCGACCACATTCAGCAGGCCGCAACCGATGCGCGCAGCTTCGTGGAAGGGATGGCCAAGGACGACTTCTTGGCCGACAAGCGCACCCAGCAGGCCGTCATCATGAGCCTGATCGTCATCGGCGAGGCGGCCACAAAGGTGATGGATGGCTACGTCGAGTTCACCCAGGCGCATGCCGACGTGCCGTGGCGCAGCATGCGCAATATGCGTAATCGCATGGCTCACGGCTATTTCGACATCAACCTCGATGTGGTGTGGGAGACGGTACAGGAATGGCTGCCGGCGTTGCTCCAGCAATTGCCCGCCGTGCGTCAGGATGCCGACGATGAAGACCGTAACGACAAAGGCATGGAGCCATGACCAATCAAGCCGCCGATGTTCGGCCCCTCTGGCGTGTTCGATCCCGCGACCTATGAGCCGCGCTCGGGCAAGACCTTCTGGATGGCCGCAACGGACGTGAGTTCGCTGGTGGGCAAGGAGGCAGCAGCCGACACGCTCATCGGCAACTGCACGACCGCACGACCAGCCTCCCGTTCAAATTCGAGTTAGAATTCATATCCAGCCTGTCTGGGGGCACTGTGAAAGAGGGATCTCCGATGACTGTTGAATCGAGAATATTTTCTGTAGCCGAGTATGTTCAGCCGTCCGAAGGCGAGCCTATTCGTTCCGTTGTGCTTGAAACCCGAGACTCAATTATCGTGGTTTGGCATGTCCATCCCGGGCAGGAAATTGCGGCTCACATTCATCCTCACGGCCAAGACACGTGGACTGTTTTGTCGGGAATGGCTGATTACTTTCAGGGCAATGGGATTGTTCGTGCCCTCAGGGAAGGTGAGATAGCCGTGGCAAGACCGGGCCAAGTGCACGGGGCGCGAAATACAGGTACCGAGCCATTTGTGTTCGTCTCGGTTGTGGCATCAGCCAATGCCGGTTTCGTATTGGCTGAGCGATAGAGCCCAATCTCTGGAGTTGGTCCAATGAGCGGTCGGGGAGATAGGTAACAGACATGCAGCGGACACGGCTGCTAAACCAGGTCGCAAACCTCCTTGCGTCGCAGCGTGCCGCAAGCGACGCGATCAATCGAATGGGGTCGGCATGAGACTGAACACCATCCAGTTCCCGACCGCGTAGCCGCCTGTCCTGCCGATCAGGTCTTGACCATCGACGCCTGGGATCAGTCCTGAATGTTCTTGGAGACCACTACGTTATGAGCCGCAGCCGCCGCAAAACACCCATCGTCGGGCACACGACCTGCGGCAGCGAGCGCGAGGACAAGAAGCTCTGGCATCAGCGCTGGCGCACCCGTGAGCGCACGGCGCTGACCAGCGCGTCGCCCGAAGCCCTGAGCGCCCATCTGCCCCTGCTGGAAAACCAGGCCAGCAGCGTCTGGTCGATGGGCAAGGATGGCCGCTCCTACTGGCCCGTCAAGCGCCAGGCCGCCACGGCGGATCGCATCGCCAATCACAAGGGACGCAACCCGCAAGAACGCGCCTCCCTGAAAAAGCGCCTGCTGCGCAAGTGGATGAGCAAATGAAGCTCTCCTTCCATCAGCACATTGCGCTGTTCTGGATGATCGGTGCTCCGGGCGTCTTCGCGCCCGTGATCGAGAACGCCAAGCGGCCCGATGCCGGCGCCGTCATGGCGTGGGGTGTCGCGATCGTGGCGGTGATGATCCTCTTCACCCCTTTGCTGCTGCGCTGTCCACCATTCCGGCGCTGGTATGGCCGGACGGATGCGCTGTCGGAGCGGCAGCGCCAGGCGCTTGCCGAGCGCGGCCTGCGCCGCTACTACCAGACCGCTTTCGATGACGGCTACGTGCCCCGCGTGATGCCCTACGTGTGGCGCATCATCTGGACGGTCGGCGGGTTGATGGCTGTGACCGCCGTACTGCCTACCAACACCGGACGGCCAGCCTTCGATGCCTTGGTGGTCTTCTCGACCTGGTATCCGATAGGCGTGATGCTGCTGGTTTTCGCGTCGAGGCCCCTTGGCCGGTTGATTCGCCAAAGAGCACAGGAGCGGCGGAAATGAGCACGTCAACCATCGAGGCGCTGGCCAGCGCCTGGGCAAGGATTGCCGAGGAAGCGGAATTCCCCGCTGACTACGAGGGGACTGCCACACCACAAGCGCATCGGGCTAGCGAAGCTATTCAGGAGCAGATTCGGGAGCGCATCGTCGCCACCAACGACATGCGGCTGTTCAGCCTGCTGCACCTGCTGGGTCAGGCGTCGCTGCGCATGGAGCAAGCGCTGTGGCCGGAGGATTACGAGCGGATGACGCGCGAGGTTGAGGAAGCCCTGCGGCAAGCCACCGACGCCAACGCCAGATCGTACACCCACGAAGAAGTGATGCAGGCGATGCAGGAACGCATCGACCGGGCGCGAGACAAGCCATGTTGATTGGCTATGCGCGCGTCTCGACGCAGGATCAGAACCTGGAGCTGCAACGCGAAGCCTTGAGCAAGGCCGGATGTAAAAAGGTCTTCGAGGACAAGGTGAGTGGCACGCGGGCAGACCGGCCTGGCTTGGCCAAGACGCTCGAAATGCTGCGCGAAGGCGATACTTTGGTCGTCTGGAAGCTCGACCGGCTGGGCCGGTCGGTCAAGCAACTGGTCGATCTGGTCGGCGATCTGCACAAGCACGGTGTCCAGTTCAGGAGCCTCACCGACTCCATCGACACCGGCACACCATCCGGGCGGTTCTTCTTCCACGTCATGGCGAGCCTTGCCGAAATGGAGCGCGAGCTGACCGTCGAGCGCACCCGCGCCGGGCTGGAAGTCGCCAAGCAGCTCGGCCGCAAAGGCGGCCGCAAGCCGAAGATGACCGACAGCAAGATCGAGTCGGCCAAGAAGCTGCTGGCCAGCGGGGTGCCGCCCAAGGACGTGGCCAAGAACCTCGGCGTGTCCATTCCGACGCTGTACCGCTGGGTGCCAGCCTCCACGCACGCTTAGCGTGCTTTATTTTCCGTTTTCTGAGACGACCCCTCATTGGTCTGGAAAGTCAGCGCGCCGGCGTCCTCGCCCTGCGCCAGCTCGCCCCGGTCCTGTAGCCCGGCCCGGATCGCGTCATTGATGGCGCGAACATCGGCCCGGCGATGCGCCATCGCAACGCGCGTCCCCTCCGGCCGCTCGTCACGATCGGCAAGGTAATCGCGCACGATCTCGCCCCGCGCGTCCTCGCCTGTCTCGGCAAAGCTGATATTACCGCGATCCCGATAGGCGGCCAGCCCCTCGGCCGTCCGGTGGGTGGCGAAGTCAACCGACGCCTCCCGCTGCCAGTCCACGCGCTGCCGGCGAATCTCGGAAAGCTCGGCATGGCCGATTTCCTCCGTGATCGCCCGGAACGGTGCGCCGGCCCCGATCGCCTGTAGCTGCTCATGGTCGCCGACAAGGACGATCTTCGCGCCGCGCGCCTCGACCTCGCCAACGAACCGGGCGAGCTGCCGGCTCCCGACCATGCCCGCCTCGTCGATGACAAACACGTCGCCGCGGTTGAGCTGGTGACGATCATTCTCCCAACCGCGGGACCATGACGCCAGTGTGCGGCTCTGGATGCCGGAAGATTCCTCCAATCCCTCGGCCGCCTTCCCCGACAAGGCCGCGCCGTGAACCGTGTAGCCTTCAGCCTCCCATGCCTCGCGCGCCGCCGCGAGCATGGTGGACTTGCCAGCGCCGGCATATCCGACCACGGCCGCTATGCGCTCCGGCCCGGTGATGTGCTCGATCGCGCCGCGCTGCTCGGCCGACAATCCCGCCGACATGTCGCCACTGCTCCGCCGAATGGCCGCGTCCTGGGCGGCTATAACGCGCTCGACATGCCGCCGATCGGCACCATGATTGCGCGCCTGGTGCATCCGCTCGGCCGACGCCACCATACCGGATTCGATCTCGACCATTTCCCGCGTCGAATACCGCGCAAGCGCGATCTCGCCCGTCGCCGGGTAGGTCCGCTCGGCCTGCAACTCCACAAGCGCAGGCGAGGCCATCACCTTCGCAAAGGCGCTCTGGAACTCCTGCGGGTCGTCGTTGATGTAGCGATGCAGCGCCCGCGCAACGTCGCGCCGGTCGAACACGCTCTTTTCCCCAGTGATGAGGGTTAGAACCTGTTCGGGCTTCTCGCGGATCAGCTCGGCGTTGCGCCGCGCCGCATCCTCGTCCAGCCGCGTGCGCGACACATCAAGGCCGCGCCGCTCCATCTGTGTGGCATGGACGCCCATATGTTCGGTCGGTGCGATCTCTAACCCCCGCTCCATGTGCGAACGATGGTCGATCCGAATATCAAGCTCAGCCATTGCCAGCCGCTCATTGGCGATCCCCTCCCACCGCTGGCGAAGGTCGCGGAGTTGCATGTCGGTCGTCGGCAGGTTGTTCGCCAAGAGCCATTTGTTTTCACGCTCAAGATAGGTCTTGTCGCCTAAGCCGCCTTCCGTCACCTGCCTCGTGGTCATCATCACATGCGCATGGTGATTGCGAACGTCGCTGGCGTCGTGCGGCGCATGAATGGCGAAATCCACCGCCGCACCGTAGCGGTTCGCCAAATCCTGCGCGAACTCTCGGCTGGCCTCTAGCCGTTGCTCGGCCGAAAGCTCATGCGGCAAGGCGATCTCGAATTCGCGGGCAACGCGGGCGTCCTTCCGCTTCTCGGAAAACTCGGCGGCGTTCCACAAGTCCGACCGATCACGCGCCCAATCGGCGTTCATGCCCTCGGGCAAGACGATCTCGGCATGTTCCACGCCCTGCTTGGCCGTATAGTCATGCGTGATCCCGTCGCGCTCGTTGGTCAGCTTCTCCCCGGCACGATAAGCCATAGAGGCGACGGCGCTACGGCCCTTCGCCCTCGAAACTGGCTTCATGCTCAAATGGTAGATCGCCAAGCAACAAGCTCCGATGCCGTTTCCATCTTCCCGCCAGCCTTCTAGCTGATAGCACGCTGAGTTACACAGTAACTCGTAAGT
>NZ_CP093532.1 GCF_022682305.1 Shinella zoogloeoides | reverse complement strand
GCATGCTAAGAGGAATCTTTAGGGACCACGTGAACCGCAGCAAAGCAGGCTGAGTTGCAAGAAAAGCGACCCAAGATCGGCATAGATGGACGCCTCCTGGCCTATCCCCTCACCGGGATTGGCCGGTATACCCATGAGATGACACAAGCTCTTTTGCGTGCAGGCACCCATGTCACCCTTTATATGCCGGCCGCTCCTGTTCATCCCCTCGACCAGGACAAAGGCTATCTTCAAATAGAAGCTTCACGATTATTTGGCCGCGCCGGTCGCTTTATCTGGGGGCAGGCTTTTCTCCCCATTATCGCTCGCCATGATGCTCCTGACATCTATTGGGGTCCAACCCATCGGATCCCCCCTTATTTGCCAGCACAGACCCGCGCTTTCGTCACCATTCATGACCTGGTGTGGAAATTTGCAGGCGAGACCATGCGCCCGACCAGCCGCCTGCTCGAGCAGGTATCAATGCCGAAAGCCATCCGACGTGCCGACGGCGTCATTGCCGTTTCCGAGCACACCAGGCAGGATATCCTGCACAGCTTTCCTAAAATCGATTGTCCTGTCAAAACAATCTATCCCGGGATCTCAGAGCGTCCGCCTGCGCATAATCGGTCTTATCTGGAAAAATGGGGCATCAATCAGCCCTACATACTCTTTGTCGGCACGCTGGAGCCTCGCAAGAACCTTATCCGCCTGCTCAAGGCTTACGCGGAGCTCGATGAGCAAGACCACCGTCGGGCATGCCTGGTCATCACTGGCGGTGCAGGTTGGGGAGACCTTGATCTCGTCCAGACCATCAAGGCGCATGGCCTGGACAAGCTCGTTCATCTCACCGGTTATGTGGACGAGCCGGAGCTGAGTACCCTCTACAAGAATGCCCTCTTTCTCGCGATGCCTTCCCTTTATGAAGGTTTTGGGCTGCCCTTGATTGAAGCGATGGCCTACGGCGTCCCGTCGCTCACCAGCAATCTCTCATCCATGCCCGAAGTCGCCGCCGATACCGCACTCCTCGTCGATCCGCTCGATATCGATGCCATTGCATCGGGTCTTCGGGTCTTGTTGACGCAATGCGATCATCGCGAGACCCTGGCTCGGCGGGCAAGGGAGCGGGCGACATTCTTCCAATGGGATCTGGCCGCACGCGAACTGCTCGATTTCTTCGATAAACGGCTATAGCGCTCACGCTGCAAAGGCGTCGAGAACCGCTAGAGGCAAGCTAAAGCGCATTCCTGATCGGAAACATGTCTTCACCATAGTGGTGGAGTCTGGTGTGATGACGTCGGCATAACCAGCGCACCCTCAAGGGCTCGTCATATTGATCGTGATGAGCATCAACATTGTCGGCGCCGCAAACCTCACAAGGTTGCTTCTCCAGGTCACCGGCCTTTACCGCCCTTTGCACCGCAAGGTGAGCATCATATTTGCGGGGATTGGCACGGCGCCAGTTGGCCTGCCGAGTGTCGGTCTTCAGCATCTCGGTGTCTGCCCTGTAAAGGCCTCTACTTTGTCATCAGCTGGCATTTGTGCCAAGTCGCAAAAGAAGCTTTTCCGCTTGCGCAGTAAAGTCGGCATATACGCTCTCTTCTCCACTGGGAGCCTATTCCCCGTGTCGTTGATCATCGGTGGCCTGTTATTTGGCAGGCAGGGACAGACCTGATAGAAATCGGCTCATATAACGGCAAATCAAGAGCTTGGTTCACCATGAAACGCTCCAAACTAACCCTGATGTCCCGAGAGCAGTTTTCTGGTCTGTCGCTCCACGAAAAGAACGCCTACCTGCAGGACCTTGCCAAGAATTTTGCCGCCCATAACGACCGTGAGGAGCAGGAGCTTGACCGGGATGCCCTAAGCCGCCTGCGCCGCTATTATAGTCGCCGGGTCTGGGCCGACCTCAAACTCGACCAGCTGAGCGACGACCCCATGAGCAAAGCGCTTCGATCGCTTGGCGAAGCTATCCGCAGTCAGAGCCTGAAAGAAGATGTCGCAGCGGTTTTGATGCAGGAGTCAAAACCCAAACGCATCTTACGCCCTGCTCCTGTCGAAGATACCCAGCTCACCTTCTTCGTGCCCACCGTCTATGACGCCCCCATCAAGGACGACGTCAACCTGATGGATGTCGCCCCCTTCTCCCTCAGCAAGCGCGCCAATACCGGGATTATCCGCTACGAACTCAAAGACAGCCTGATCACCATCGAGGGCGGCGCAGAATCAGGCCTTGCCACCGTATTTGACTATGACATCTTCCTCAACATGGTGTCTCACCTGGCCGATGAGGTACAGCGCTATCGGCGTGACGACGCCAAGGGGCTAAGACCAAGTCTTCCGCCAAAAACATACCGTCCCAGTGCCTCGCATATCCTCAAATTCTGCCGTCGCTCAGACGGTGGCAAATCCTATGAGGATCTCGAAGCCGCGTTGGACCGCCTGTCGAACACGACAATCAAGGTGATTAACCTGTCCAATGGACGGCGCAGGCAAGTCGATAGTCGACCCCTGATCAGCGGCTACAGCGTTGTGAGCCGAACAGGCGCCAACAAGATCGACCTTATCGAGATCACCATTCCAGATTGGGTCTATCTGAGCGTCGTCAACAATGAGAGGACTGTCCCTCTCCTGACACTGCACGAGGACTACTTCCTGATCAGCTCAGGGATTGGACGATTTATCTATCGTCTGGCACGCAAGGCTGCCGGACAAAGTGAGGCGACCTACAGCATTCGCGAAATCTATAAGCGAAGCGGCTCCTCCCAGGAGTATCGGAAGTTCTCCTACGACCTGCGCGAGTTCGTTACCCGCACGCAATCCTTCCCCATGCCTGATTACGACCTCACACTCCAGGAAGGCAAGGATGGGCCTGTTTTGCGGATGACACGCCGCGTGTCGCTGAGCTCTCCGACGGATCTCTTCGAAGATGAGCTCGCCTGATTTTTTGTCGTGGGACATCCCGTACATCGCCGACGACAAAAATTGGATTGTCCCGTACATTACCGACGACATTTTCCGTACATCACCGACGACAGATATAGCCTTTTCAGGCTTTTCTCCCCCTGTGGAGTGCATCCAGCTTTTCATGCCCGATTCCGTTTTTGGCCGACAGTTTTCCGCACATCGCCGACGACATCCCGTACATCGCCGACATTTTTCCGTACATCGCCGACGACAAAAATCGCTATCCAGTTGAATCGGCTACGCAAAACACCCCTTTTTTTTCCTAAAACTTATTAAAACTCATAAAACTTCGTCAAAACGGACAAATCGCGACAAAAATGGCTGCTGGAACCGATGCAAACATCTCATCCTCGGAGTGCAAACGGTCGCCAGAAATTTGTCGTGCGTCTGATGTTGGCGACGATTTTTGGTGATGAGGAAAGGCACTGTTCTTCATACGAAGGCTTCGGTCTTTCTGGCCTTGAAACAACGGGATCATTGTCTCCCGTAGGCCAAGTAGCTACACAACTGCATGCATAACGGGTCGTGGAGAAGCCAGGTGAAATTTGGAACAAGATCGTGTCCCAGGGCGTTCTCTAATCGCGGTTGTCAAGCTGGTCGCAGTGGGCATCGCTGGTCAGGCTCATGGTTCTCTTCGAGGTCGGCACTTTGACCGCCTCATCAAAGTGGCTTGGCTGCAGAAGGTGATCCGATCCTGATCGGACAGGATTTCCGCGACTCAAGCCCACAGATCGCTTTAAATTGCACCAATGCGCTCGCTGGGCTCGGTTTTAGAGTTCTCGACGGCGGGGCAGTCCCCACACCGGCGCTTGCGCTCTACGGCCTTCAGCTGGGGGCAGCGTCGCTTATGGTCACCGGCTCCCACATTCCTGCAGATCGAAACGGCATCAAGTTCTATCGACCAGATGGTGAGATCAACAAGCAAGATGAGGAAGCCATCGCGGCATTGGCCGCAGCTGAAGGCCTTCCTCAGCCCCTCCCCTCCTTGGCCGTATCAGACAATCGGTCTGCCGAATGTCTAGAATTCTTCCTTGAACGGAACCGCTCCTTGCTGCCAAGGGACGCTTTGAAAGGCCTTCGCCTAGGCGTTTATCAGCACAGCACGGTCGCTCGCGATGTTCTGGTCGATGTCCTTGGCTTTTATGGAGCAGAGGTCGTGCCTTTGGGCCGGTCCGAAAGCTTCATCCCCGTCGATACCGAAGCTGTCTCCCCTCCGACGGTTCGGCTGCTTCAGACCTGGGCGCAGGAACATCAGCTGGACGCCCTTGTGTCGGCTGATGGTGATGGTGACCGACCACTTGTCGCAGATGAGAAAGGCATGCCAGTTAGAGGGGATCTGCTGGGGCTTGTCACAGCGAGGTTTCTAGGCGCCCAAGTCCTCGTTACTCCCGTGACCTCTAATTCGGGGATAGAAGCTGCTGGCTCGTTCAAGGTCGTCAGGACAAAAGTTGGCTCTCCTTATGTTATCGCTGCCATGCAGGAGGCCGTGGCAACTGGACAGGCAGGAGTGGTCGGCTTTGAGGCCAATGGAGGCTTTCTGACCGCATCTGATTTCTCCGTCGGGGGCGAGACAATCTGGGCGCTTCCCACACGTGACTGCTTGCTGCCTATCCTTGCTATCCTTGCCCTGCGTGTTGAACGCCAAGCGCCGATGTCAGAGATCGCAGCATCCTTCAATCTTCCTGTCGCTGCAGCAGATCGGCTGGAGAATTTTCCAACCGAAGGCAGCACCGCTTTGATGGCGCATCTTCGCGCCAGCGACAGCAACCTGTCTGACTTTCTTCGCTCGGTTGGGGAGGTTCAAGACAAGACCGACATAGATGGACTGCGTGTTGCTCTCAACGGGGATCGCATCATCCATTTCAGGCCATCTGGCAATGCGCCGGAGATGCGGTGTTATGTGGAGGCAGCGTCCAAGGAAAAGGCCGAGGAGCTGCTTGGGTGCGGCCTGGAGCTCATTAAGCAATGGGTAGGAAGTCAGAGGGTCTGACGCAGGCGTCTTCGCCGCTGTCGCCGTGGTATGGCACTAACCTAATTCACGTTTCTTTTGCCTGGCGCCCCCCATCGGGGCTTCGCCAGACGTTTGCCTTAATATCAGGCGGTAGAAGACAGGGTCCTCATTGGATGCTTGGACGCGTCCGGTGTTGCACGGGCTGATCCTCACTTTGTGATCATTTTCTAAGACAGGACGCATGTGGGGTGGTTACCGCACTGCAATGGGAGAGATGAAGCTTTATCCCGCATCAAGACGCGCTAACGGTAACGTGCGTTGACGTTAACGCGTCATAATGCGTCAATATGCGTCATAACGAACGTCAACGCTTTCTAAAGCATGTGCGTGCTTCATGGAGCTTGATAGTGCGTTATGACGCGCTCGTATGATTCGATTTTTAGGGGGCCAAATGCCTGTTATCGCAGTAGCAAATCCGAAAGGGGGAGCGGGAAAGTCCACTACCACCCTGGTCGTCGGCTCAACACTTGCAGCCAACGGCGCCAGCGTGATGATATTGGATTGCGATCCCAACCGACCAATAAGAGACTGGCGCCTGGGGCCGTCCAAAAACCCTTTGCTGGTCGATGGTGATGTGAATGAAAGCAATATTACCAGCAAGCTCGACGCTTATCGGCGCCAGCACCAGTTCGTTTTCGTGGATCTGGAGGGAACTGCGAGCCGACTCATGTCGCGTGCGCTCGCCCGCTCGCAACTGGTGATCATTCCTATCCAAGCAAGCCCAACGGATGCCGAACAGGCCGCCAAGGCAATCCGACTTATTCAGGAAGAAGAGCAGTCGTTCGAAAAGACGATTCCCTACCGGGTCCTCTTTACCAGAACATCCCCAGCCATACCGACCAAGCTTGAACGAGCCATCCTCAATCAACTGAGGGGAGGGCAGGTGCCACAATTTGGAACCCACCTCAATGAACGGTCTGCCTATAAATCGATGTTCTACCATCAGCTCGACTTGGAAGAACTGAATCCCGCGGAGGTAAATGGTCTGCCGCAGGCGCGTGATAATGCGGCCAAACTTGCTGAGGAACTGATCGAGATCGTAGTCGGAAAGGTAGCCGCATGACTGGCCGCGAACTGGGTTTTGGGAGATTAAGCCAGATCAAGCCGGATAACGTCCCCGAAAAGGGACCAGCGGATGCGGAGATCGATAAAGTCGCCGATCGTGTTGGCTTTACGAGCCGGGAACCGACAGAAAAGATCGTGCGACGCCAGAAGACCGAGCCATCAGCTAACTTGAACATGCGACCGACGATCTCCGTCTACAACCGCTTTGTTAGCTATGCCATCCGGGAAAATCTCAGCTATCCTGATGCACTCAAGGCTTTGATGGACAAAGCTGGAATCTAATCCAAAACAGCTCTCACTGCTTTCGTCACTATCTGCTGCGCGCGGCTCCTGGAACAGAGGATGGCTTACATATAGGTGAAGCAAAGCGCCCTATAAGAGGCGTGTTCGAGGAGACCGAGGCAAGCGCCTATTTCGGGATGATCAGCGACAGCTATTACTACCTGAGCTCGTCGCTACCCCAACCTGCCTCGGCTGACCTGTCACGACTAACCCTGCGGGCGCCGAGGCTGCCCAGCCGACGACGACCGGCGATACATAATCGAGAGGATGGCCCGCTGCTCGTGTTCACTAGCTGCTTACAGGTTTCGTTCCGTTAGGAAGCCTCAGGACCCACCCAGGCTCCCCTCCTTCAGGATATCGTCGAATAGATCCTTATCTGCATCCCGCGTCAGGAACCCGGGCAGCTCGCGTCGCAGCCAATCCCCAAGGCGCTTTGTGAATTCCGGATCATTGGCGTTCTCCAGACGGTGCAGGACGAGTGCGCCCAGAAGCACCTTACGGCGCGTATCATTAGCGCGTTCCTGCTTCGATAGCCGAGCCTTGAGAGCGGAGCGCTGCGCATCCAGTTCCGCCAGGCGTTGTTCGATAGACTTGCGAGCCATGTCCTATTCCCCCGAGTGAAGTTCTTTCATGCGGCGTACGGCTTCGTCGCCCGTGATCTTGCCCGCCCTCAAGGCTTCACTGATTTCTGAGAGTATCCTGCCGTCCGCCGACCAATGCGGATCGTCAGGCGTGGCCGTGTGCTCGGGTTGCGTACTTGTTGCCGGGAAGACAATACCCGTGATGTCAGGGTCGTTCCGGAACACCGCAGCTATCATCTCATCAACTCGGCTGGTGTAATCGCCGGGGAAATCTCGCGTGACGGAAAGGTCCCCGTGACGCGTCTTGAGCGTAAGGCTACTCAGATGTGGGAAGAGCTCGAACATGCTGGTGAGCGCATCGCGGGTCTCGACGCTGAAGGCGATCGGCTCCTTTGGGTTTCCGGTTATCAGCAATTGCCAAGGCCGGCGCTGCATTCTCGCTTTCCTCAGCGCATCATTTGATGATTTGCGAGAAGCACATTCATCCCTCGCATTCATGTTCATCTTCCCCTGCTAGCCGCGGGACGCTGCGCCTCAACGTCCCGCTTGTCAGGAACCTCAGTCGCATCCTCAGGAGCGATATCCGGTTCACTCGGATTTATCCGAGTGCGTATTCCGATGAAGCCGGCCATTGATTCCGAAACGAAGCCGGCCACCCATTCCGATTTCATTCCGGCCAGCATTCCGATTTGAAGCCGGCCAGTTGATGCTCCCTTGGGTCGTTGTTTTGAATGGCTCTGGATTGTCGTGGGGTCAAGCGTCGGATGGTAGCGGACGCTGCTTTCGCAAGCTCTCGCCGGTGAGTTCGATGCGGTAGGCATTGTGGACCAAGCGATCGAGGATGGCGTCAGCGAGCGTCGGATTGCCGATCATGTCGTACCAGTGATCGACGGGCACCTGGCTTGTGACGATGGTGGATCGCCTCTCATAGCGATCCTCAACGATCTCCAGAAGATCACGGCGTCACGACACGAAAGTGTTGGATCTGTCCGACTTTTGAGAACGTATGGTGATCACGCTGCGAGGATAGATGTTTCGCGCCGCAATGGCCTGAGATCAACGCCGTCTTTTGGGGTCCAGATGTAATCGCCGGTGAGACTGATGTGCTGCCAGCCGAGTGGGGTAATGTGTTTGATGATGTCAAGCGGCGTGGGAATGCCATCTCGGTTGAGCTCGGCGAACGCCGGTTCGAGATAGAGTGTGTTCCAGTAGACGATGGCGTTGATTAGCAGGTTCAGTCCAGATGCTCGGTAGAACTGGCTCTCGAAAGTCCGGTCGCGCAATTCTCCGAGGCGATTGAAGAACAGTGCGCGGGCCAAGGTGTTCTGGGATTCGCTCTTGTTGAGGCCGACCGTCGCGTTCCTGCGCATTTCGGGGTTCTGCCACCACTGGGGCAGAAAGATGGACCGATTGATGCGACCGAGATCGCGTAGCGCCAACGCCAGTCCGTTCTGGCGTGGGAATGCGGACAGCTTTGCCAACACCGTCGAAGGCCGAACCTGCCCGGAACGGATCGTCGTGACCAGCCGCAGGATGTCGTTCCAGTTTGCCTTGATCCGCTCGACGTTGATGTGCTCGCCAACGAGCGGCGCCAGGTTTTCGGGAGGCGCGTCGCCCGGGAAGAGATAGAGCTTGCGATCCTTGAGACCGCGCAGCCGAGGCACAATCTGGAAACCAACGAGATGGCAAAGGGCGAAGCTCATATCGCTTACCCCGCCGGTATCGACATAGTGGGTTTCGATGGCGAGATCGCTGCCATGATAGAGCAGTCCATCGAGGACATAGATGGCTTCGCTCGCATTGGCATTCATGGCGATGATGTAGAAAGCGCCGTACTGGTCAGAGGTGAACCGGTAGAATTTGGCGCCGGGGTTGGGACCATAGCGGCCGTTGAGGTCGCCGATCGCCTCGGCGTGTCCGCCCGCCGGAAAATACTGGCCATCGGAGGATGACGTTGTTCCATCGCCCCACAAGCTTGCCAGAGGCAATTGCCTCTGGGCGTTGACGAGAATGGCGTGCGCGGCCGTGTAACCTTCCTCGCGAATATGCCAGTCGTGCGCCCAGGCGAGTTGGCGCATCGTAATGCCGGGGGAAACGTCCGCCATTCTCGTGAGACCGAGATTGATGCCGTCCGCCAGGATGGCGGTGAGGAGCGCAAGCTTGTTGTCGGCCGTCCGACCGCTGCGCAAATGGGTAAAGGCGTTCGAAAATTCCGTTCGGGCGTCAACCTCGAGCAAAAGGTCAGTGATGCGGATCGCAGGCAGACGGCTTTCCACCTTTAGCTTCAGCGACTTGGCGATGTCCGGAAACATAGCCTTGTGCGGCGTGACGCTAAACCCCGCCCCGGTCAGTTCTACATCGTCGAGCTCGCCGGCTGCGGCCAGACGCGAGAGGTCAGCCAGTCCATCGTTCAGCAGCTGGCGCTGTTGGCGAAGATACGTCTCGACATCGGTATCAACGGCGATTGGAAGCGGTCCTTCCTCACGCATCAGCTCGAATGTCGGCGTGGGAATGAGAAAGCTTTCGAAAGACTGGAAGCGTTTGGCTCCTTCCACCCAGACATCGCCCGCATCGAGCCGGCGCTTCAATTCGCTGAACAGGCAAAGCTCATAAGCCCTGCGATCAATCTTTCCATCTTTGAGTATGAGAGGCATCCAGCCCTTCGGCGCAAAGGAGATCGGTGCCTTGTCGGGTATGGTCCTTTTGCCCGTACGATATAGACCCGCGACCACGGATAGCGCCCGCAAGAGGGTCGCCGCCACTGCGTGACCGCGGAACACGAGAGTGGAGAGAAACTGTGGCGCCAGTTTCCTGATCGTCGGATAGCGCTGGAGCATTTCGATTTTACCGTCGATAACATCCGGCGCGATCAGCGTATCGACCGCCTGGACACTGGTTGTAAAAGCTGGCCATTGGATGACCAGATCAAGCGCTTTGGCCATGTCCTCACCCTTCTCTCTAGCCTTGATGATCGCATGGCAGACTTTTGAAACGTCCTTCAACGGCGTCTGCACTTCCCGAACGGATCGGGTGACGCGAGCAGCCGCCTGGTTATTGGCTCGCCGCGTCAGGATGCCCATGAGTTTCTTGAACATGTCGATCGCGCAATCGGTGAGATGGCGGGAAAGGTGGAGCACTGTTGCAGCCAGGACAGCATGTCGGCGTTCGGTGTTAAGGTCGCGCAGATGCTGCGCGCTCATTCGCGTCCCCTCTGCAGCAAATTCGTCAAAGACCTTGGCCGGAATTCGATCCATCAACGTCGTCGGCAGGTTCAGAGACCGGAGAAAGCGAATGCGCTCGGCAATTCTGTCGAGGTTGACGGCGGCTGGCGACAATGCCGGCGTTCTCGCCCAGGCAAGAATGGTCACGCTTGTCCCCTCACGCGGATCGAGAAGCTTGTCCAGATCGAGCTTTTGGCCTTCTGAGATCCCGCCGGCCAAGGCCCGATGAGCAATACGAATGCCGCGCCTGATCGCCACATGAATGATGGCTTCGAGCGCTGGCCGCGCTGGCAAGAGAATTCTCCTGCGTCGCAGTTCTTCCACGACCATATCCGCCAATACATCGGCCTGGCGCAGGGTTTGTGCGGCAGGTGTCAGCCAGCCTGTGAGTGCCCGCACGTCCGAAGGCACAAACGGACGCATCTGCATTCTGTCGAAAAGCAGGGCCAGATGCTCGCGCCGCGTCTGTGGGCGCTCGAAATAACGTTCGATCTCATGGTGATCGACGCCGATCTGCCGCGCCAGAAATCGTAAGACGCCAGCCGGCAGGACCTCGCCATCCGCAAGCGGTCGGCCAGGGTATCGTAGCGTGGCCAGAACACAGGCGAGGCCCAGTCTGTTCGCGGCCTTGTTCTGTCGCATGATCAGGTCGAGATCCGATCGATCCAGCGTATAATGTTTGGCGATCTCCCTTTCGTTATCCGGGATGATCGTCGCCTGTTGCCACCATGCCTCGCTCAGTAATGCTCTTCGCGCCATTCACTGATCTTCCCGTTTCGCCGCGGAGAGTGCAGCGAAACGGAAAATGCGTGTCCGACAAACGAACGTTTCGCGGCATCCACAGTTCTTGTCCGCAAACCTTGTCATGAAACGGCAAATCGGACAATGTCCGTATTCAACGGAAAAACGGACAAACCACGTCTCATGACCGCTATCGGCTATGCAAGGGTCTCCACCGGCGACCAGGACACCGCCCTGCAACTCGACGCTTTGCGCAAAGCAGGTTGTGAAAGGCTGTTCGAGGATAAGGCATCCGGCATGAAGACTGACCGACTCGGATTGGCGGAGGCGATCCGCTACGTTCGCGACGGCGACACGCTCACAGTCTGGAAGCTCGACCGCCTCGGCCGGTCGATGAAGCACCTCATCGAGATCATCACCGAACTGGAGGCCAAAGGCGTCGGCTTCCGATCCATCACCGAAAACATCGACACCACGACATCCGGCGGTCGCCTGGTCTTCCACCTGTTCGGCGCGCTGGCACAGTTCGAGCGCGATCTGATCCGGGAACGAACACGTGCCGGTCTGCAAGCCGCAGAGGAACGCGGCCGACGCGGTGGCCGACAAGTCGTCGTAACCCCGGACAAACTTGCCAAAGCCCGCCAGCATCTGGCGGCCGGTTTGAACGTCCGGGAAGCCGCGGCCCGCGTGAAAATCGGGAAAACCGCCCTCTACGAAGCTCTCAAGGCCGAAAAAGCAACGACATCCACGGTCAAACCAACCTGAGTTCCGGATACGTTCTTAAAAGTCGGACAGATTCGCCACCTTCGTGTCGTGACGCCAGACGGCCCAGATCACGCACCAGTGCGAGTTGGATCGCAAAGCCAAGCCGATTATGCGACCGGCGATGCTCCTTGACGAAGACAATATCCTCGGAAGTCAGTGCATAGCGCGCTTGCGCATCTTCATAAGCTTCGGGTGGTTCGAATAAAACGGCACGCGATTGCTCATCGAGAAACGCCATCAGCCACGGTCACTCGTCAAACTACGGTTTCGGGCGTGCCGGTCTTGCCGGGGCCTGTCCATCCAGTCCGCTTCAACGTGTCGATCAAGGTCGAGCGCGCCACCTTGAACGTCCGGCACACGGACGCCTTGCTGGCGCCAGCTTCCAAAGCAGCTAGAACCTGCTCGACCTTTTCCGCATCGATCGTTGGAGGTCTCCCGCCCTTACGGCCACGTCGGCGAGCCGCCGCCAGGCCGGCATTGACCCGCTCGGTGATCAGCACTCTCTCGTATTCTGCAAGCGAGCCGAACAGGTTGAACAGAAACGCGCCGTGCGAATTCGTGGTGTCGATCGCCTCCGTGAGAGATCGGAAGGCGACACCACGTTCCTTCAAATCCTCGACGATGCGGATCAAGTGGGAGAGTGACCGGCCTAACCGATCTATCTTCCAGACGACCAGGACATCGCCTTCGCGCAATTCGCCGAGGCATGCCTTCAGACCCGGCCGGTCATCACGCGCTCCGGAAGCGCGATCCTGATGGAAATGGCGCTCATCGACCCCGGCCGCGAGCAGGGCATCGCGCTGCAAGGCAACCGACTGGCGCTCGTCACTACTCGATACCCGCATGTAACCGATCAACATGTGCGACAAACCTCAAATCAGGTGTTGCCGCACAGCCTAACATTCCGACAGGGTTTGTCGCGCAAAAAATGGCCCTATTGCGTGGCCAGTTTGCCCCGCGATCACGGTGAGCGGAAATCATGTGTTTCCCGTCACCTGCAAAATGCCCTTAGCGTGTATTAATGTAGAAATGACCACAGAGCCCCTAGAACGCAATAACGTGAATACGCATTGACGTTACTACGTTTAGCTGCCGATCCTAGAAGTAGTGCCTTTCCCGGTTCCTTCCGCAAGGGATTGCAGAATCGGGCGGCTTGCTCTTAGTTGTAAACATGAAGGAACGCGCGGAAGAGATTCGCAGGGGCGTTGCCGCCCACAGGGCGCGGCAGATCGCGGCCGGCCGCGTGGCGTTGAATACCTATGTTCCGGGCGAGCTTGTCGAGGCAATCGACAGGATCAAGGAGCAACGGGGCGCGTCAGCTCGCGCGCCGATCATCGAAGAAGCGTTGAGGTTCTATATCGAAGCGAAGCAAGGGACATAACGGCAAAACGCCCGACCGCGCCAACGGTCGAGCGTTTTTGTAGGCCGTCAGACACACCGTAGAGCCGGGGCCGATAAGTCTCCCCCTATCTACGCTAGAGCACTCCAATTCGCAAGATTGATTCTTGCGGAAACGGGAGCGCCGTGCCTGCCGTCCGCGCCGTCATGTCCTTCAAATGGAAGGACGAGGGCATATGTTGAGGACGCACTACGCGGCCGCGATCGGCTGCGCGCGCGGGAACGCGCTTGATGAGATCATGCGGGAGGTTTGGAGCCGATACGGCGCGGGCCAGCTCACCGACGACGAGGCCGGGGAGCTTACGACGCTCGCCCATGAGCGCCGGGCCGCCTTGCAGGGATCAGGACAGGGAACCTTTAGCCTGGTCCTGCCCCCCCCGGCCGAGCGATGCCCGACGCCAGTTCGCCGGCATAGTCATATCCGGGGGCGATCGGAGGGTCGTATATGGCGGCCGACGACACGCAAGGACGTGCAGGCGATCTTGAAGGCGGCCGAAATCTACAACGAGGCCGGATTGCACGAGAAGGGCGAGCGCAGCGGCCCGCTAGGATCGGTGGCGCTCGACGTGCTGCGGCTGTTCGTCAATCTCATCGACTTCCGCACCGGCCGGCTTGAGCCATCAATCACCACGATCATGGATCGGCTCGGCCGGTCGCGGGATTCGATCGTGCGGGCGCTGAAGAACCTGCGGGCGCATGGTTTCATCGACTGGCTGCGGCGCTACGAGCCGACCGGCAACGAGGGGCGCGGCCCACAGGTCCAGCAGACGAGCAACGCCTATCGCCTGTCCCTGCCGGAAAAGGCCCGTCAGTTTCTCGGCCGGTTCGGCAAGGCCTCGCCCCCGCCTGCCGATCATGGACAGGATCAGCGGGCTTGGAGCGAGGCAATTAACGCCTACAAGACCACCCTGCCCCTCGATGAGCGAACGCAGCTCGACGCCGGCGATGGCCCGCTCGGAAAGGCCCTCGTGATGCTGGCAAAGAGTGTGATGAAACGTGAGTCCGATAACCAGACTGAATCCCCATCTCATCTATATCTAAAAGGGGAAACATAAGCGGTCGCCGCTGTTCGGGCCGCTTTCGCGGCCCTGCGGCGGTTCCGGCCCGCGTATAAGCGGGCCGGGAAGCGGCACCCTCACCACCTAATCCGCACCGTTCGCGCCTGCGGCCAGCGTCCTATGGGCTTTCGAGAGGGAGCGAGGGGCAAGGGCGGTGCTTAATTATTTACGTTAATACGTATTGACGTGTAAACGTATTACCTTGATAGAAGGCGATAGCGGCGGCTGGGAAACCGTGCTAGGATGTACACAATTCAACACACGGAGGCGATTCCATGACCGCCAGCACCACCATGACGATTCGGGTTAGGGCCGATGTGAAAGAAAAGCTCGACCGGATCGCGAACGACACGCAGCGAAGCAAATCCTTCCTCGCCGGCGAGGCCGTCGCCGCCTATGTCGATCGCGAGCTTGAAATCATCGACGGTATCAAGCGCGGCATGGCTGATGCGGCGGCCGGCCGAGTGATCCCTCATGCGCAGGCCGTCGCGGAAATGCGTGAGGTTATCGAGGAAGCGAAGCGCCGGAAAGCCGCGCGCGGATGAGGCCGGTTGTCTGGTCGATTGAGGCGCAGCGGGATAACCTCGAAATCCTGCGCTATATCGCAGAGGACAACCCATTCGCCGCCGAACGGGTCGTGGACGCGATCGAGGACGCCGGGAACAAGCTCGGCGAATTTGCGACCGGCCGGCCGGGGCGGGTGAGCGGGACCTATGAAAAGTCCCTCGCCCGTCATCCCTACATCATCGCCTATGAGCTGCGGGACGTAGCGGGCCGGGAAAGCGTCGTGATCGTGCGCGTCATTCACACGTCGCGGGACTGGCCGGCCGAGGAATGGCCGCACTAACTTAAAGACGTATTAACGTCCTTAGCTATATGCTTTAATACGTATTCACGCAAAGAAGGATTGACGCATGAACGTCATTGCGTTTTTGAGCCAGAAGGGCGGGAGCGGAAAAACCACGCTTTCGGTTCATACCGCCGTGGCGGCCGAGGCGACCGGCGAACGGGTTTGCGTCATCGACGCGGACCCACAGGAAAGCGCGACCGCATGGGCGAGCGCGCGGGAAGCCGGAACGCCGATCGTCGCCACGGCGCAGGCCGGGGAGTTGGACGCCGCGCTTAGGGCGGCCGAGGGCGAGGGTATGACCTTGGCAGTAGTGGACGCCCCGCCCCATGCCGCCCCGGCGGCCGGCCAGATAGCCCGAAGGTCGGAGCTGGTCTTGATTCCGGTCCGACCTTCCGCGTTTGACCTCGCTGCGGTCCCGGCCGCCGTCGAGATCGTGACGGCCGCGAAGGTGCGCGGTGCGTTCGTCCTGTCCGCCTGCCCGTTCCGCGCGCCCGAGATCGGGGAGACGCGCGCGGCGCTGGAAGCCTACGGCCTGCCGATCGTCCCCGGCGAGATTACCGACCGGCGCGCGTTCGCCCGCGCCGTCACGACCGGCAGCGCCGTGACGGAGTTTGAGGCCGAGGGCAGGGCAGCCGAGGAAATCCGGGCTTTGTGGGCGTGGATCAAGGACGCCTTAGAACGTAAATAGCTAAATACGTAAGAGCGTATTGAAGGAGCGAAACCTATGGCAAAGAAAGCAACCGGCCTCGCGGCCTTCACCCGCCCGAGGGCCGGCGCGGAAGCCACCAGCCTTGCAGCGATCGAGGACGACCGCCCGGCCGTGGAAATCCCGACGCCGAGGCGAAAGAGGGGAGGGGGCGAGACTGTCGCGCTTACGGTCAAGGTCCGGCGATCGGACTGGCAGCGCCTTCGCCAGCTCGCAGATGCAGAGGGCACGACAATTCAGGCGATGGCCGAGGCCGGGCTTTCGGCCGTTCTGGCACAGCACGGATTGCCGCCGATCGAGCCTTATGCACGTTGATACGTAAATAGCTAAATACGCTAATGCTTGCGCGTGTGGCCCGCCCCCCGGCCGTCCCTACGGCCCTAGATGATGAGAGCGGGCCGGCCGGAGGGCCGTTCGTAACAAAGTCCCGGCGCAAAGCGCCGGGTCCGCTTCTTGTTACGTCAGGGAGCGTCATACAGCCCCCGGAACTCGGAATCGGCATAATAGGCGAGCTTGCCGGCGACGATCGGCCGTTGCCCGGCGAGGAACAGCAATTCGACATGCTGCGGCAGGTTGCGGACTTCATCGGGGGTCAGCAGCGGGCGGGCCGTGTGTTGCTCGCCGTAGGAAATGCCGGATTTGTCGGAATCGAGCGCCCGGCTCATAGTCTGGAACACAACGGTTTCCTGCCCGAGCAGATCGGAGACAAGCCGGGCGCTGTCGTGATCGTTGACGCCGAACACTTGTAGGACGCCGGCATTTGACAGGAAGGTGCCGGCGCGTTGCCCATAGGTGGCGCGGAGCTGGTGAACGTCTTGCAGGATCGGCCAGAGCTGGACGCCGTAGCCGGCCATGAGGCCCATGGCGCGCTCGACGGGGGCCAGATGGCCGAGGGCGGCGAACTCATCCAGTAGATAGAGGACCGGGGCGGCCGGCTTGGCGGGATCGCGGGCCATGTCGATCAGGCTTTGCGAGACGAGCAGGCGCAGCCAGCGGGAATAGGTGGCGAGCCGATCGGGCGGCAGGACGAGGAACACCGAGACGTTGCGGCGCTTGAGATCGGCAAAGCCGAAATCGGATCGGCCGAGAACGGCGACCATGCGCGGGCTGTCGAGAAAATGGGTATGGCGCTGCGCGGCCGAGAGGACGCCGGCGGCCTCTCGGTCGGATTTACCGAGGTGGCGGTTTGCGGCGCGGGCGATCAGGCCGGAGGCGGCCGTTGACGCCTGCATGTCCTTCAGGAGCGCGGCGAAGGCTTCAGGGGCGAGGGTGAGGGCTTCGCGCAGGGCGGCGAGGTTTCGCCTGTCGCGCGGCTCGCTGGCGGCAATGTGGAGGATCAGGCCGGCAACGAGCGCCTTGGCTTCCTCGTTCCAATGCGCTTCGCCGGCCATGCCCGGTTCATCGAACACGAGGGCGTCGGCCAAGGTGCTTGCATCTTCCGCGACATCGAGGCCGGCCGGGTCGAGCTGGTCGAGAGGATTGAAGGCGGCCGAGGGCTGGCCGGTGACACCGAAGGGGTCGAGGACATGGACCGGGCCGAATTGCTGGCGGGCGCGGCCGGCGATTTTGGCATTTTCGCCTTTTGGGTCGATGCAGATCACGGAGCGGTCGGCGGTGAGCAGGTTGGGGATGATGGTTCCCACGCCCTTGCCGGTGCGCGTCGGTGCCATGGTCAGCAGATGGGCCGGGCCGTCATAGCGCAGCGGCCGCTTTGATTTTGGATCGCGGCCGATCAGCAGGCCGGTATCGGCGCGGGTGAGGGGAGCCACTTCCTTGTTGGTGGGGTCGTCTCAGAAAACGGAAAATAAAGCACGCTAAGCCGGTTGCAGCGGCCGTAGCGGCCTGAACTTGCCCGCGCCGATCTTGGCGCTGCTGCGCCAGAGGTAATCGCCGGTCAGGTTGATGTGCTCCCAGCCGAGCGGCGACAGGTACTGCAACAGGCCGTCATCGACGGCTTGACCGTGGCCACGCAAGGCGTTCGCGGCCCGCTCCAGATAGACCGTGTTCCATAGCACGATGGCCGCCGTCACCAGGTTGAGGCCGCTGGCCCGGTAGCGCTGCTGCTCGAAGCTGCGGTCGCGGATTTCCCCCAGGCGGTTGAAGAACACGGCGCGGGCCAGCGCGTTGCGCGCCTCGCCTTTGTTCAGCCCGGCATGCACGCGGCGGCGCAGCTCGACGCTTTGCAGCCAGTCCAGGATGAACAGTGTGCGCTCGATGCGTCCCAGCTCACGCAGGGCGACGGCCAGGCCGTTCTGGCGCGGGTAGCTGCCAAGCTTCCTGAGCATCAGCGAGGCCGTCGCCGTGCCCTGCTTGATCGAGGTGGCCATCCGCAGGATTTCATCCCAATGGGCGCGGACGTGCTTGATGTTGAGCGTGCCGCCGATCATCGGTTTCAACGCCTCGTAGGTGGCATCGCCCTTCGGGATGTAGAGCTTGGTGTCGCCCAGGTCACGAATGCGCGGGGCGAAGCGGAAGCCCAGCAGGTGCATCAACGCGAAGACGTGGTCCGTGAACCCTGCCGTGTCGGTGTAGTGCTCCTCGATCCGCAGGTCGGATTCGTGATACAGCAGGCCGTCGAGCACGTAGGTCGAGTCGCGCACGCCGACGTTCACGACCTTGGTGTGGAACGGCGCGTACTGGTCGGAGATATGGGTGTAGAACGTCCGCCCTGGGCTGCTGCCGTATTTCGGATTGATGTGGCCGGTGCTCTCGGCCTTGCTGCCGGTGCGGAAGTTCTGGCCGTCCGACGATGACGTGGTGCCGTCGCCCCAATGCTCGGCGAAGGGATGTCGGAACTGCGCGTTGACCAGCTCGGCCAGTGCCGCCCCGTAGGTTTCGTCGCGGATGTGCCAGGCTTGCAGCCAGGCCAGCTTGGCGTAGGTCGTGCCGGGGCACGATTCCGCCATCTTGGTCAGGCCCAGGTTGATCGCGTCGGCGAGGATCGTGGTCAGCAACAGGTTTTTGTCCTTGGCCAGGTCGCCTGACTTCAGGTGGGCGAAGTGCCGGGTGAAGCCCGTCCATTCGTCTACCTCCAGCAGCAATTCGGTGATCTTGACGTGCGGTAGGATCATCGCCGTCTGGTCGATCAGGGCCTGTGCGGTATCGGGCACCGCCGCATCGAGCGGCGTGATCTTCAGGCCCGACTCCGTGATGATGGCGTCCGGCAGCTCGTTGGCCAGCGCCATGCGGTTGACGGTGGCGAGCTGCGTTTCCAGCAGCGTCAGCCGGTCATGCAGGTACTGGTCGCAATCGGTGGCCACGGCCAGCGGCAATTCGCTGGCCTGCTTGAGGCTGGCGAATTTCGCGGGCGGCACCAGGTAGTCCTCGAAGTCCTTGAACTGGCGCGAGCCTTGCACCCAGATGTCGCCGGAGCGCAGCGCGTTCTTCAGCTCCGACAGCGCGCACAGTTCGTAGTAGCGCCGGTCGATGCCGGTGTCGGTCATCACCAGCTTCTGCCAGCGCGGCTTGATGAACTCGGTCGGCGCGTCGGTGGGCACCTTGCGGGCGTTGTCGCTGTTCATGCTGCGCAGCACCTCGATGGCGTCGAGTACGTCCTTGGCGGCGGGCGCGGCCCGCAACTTGAGCACGTCGAGAAATTCCGGCGCGTAGCGGCGCAGCGTGGCGTAGCTCTCGCCGATGCGGTGCAGGAAATCGAAGTCCTCGGGTTGCGCGAGCCGCTGCGCTTCGGTGACGCTCTCGGCGAAAGCATCCCAGGACATGACGGCCTCGATGGCGGCGAACGGATCGCGGCCCGCTTGCTTGGCCTCGATCAGCGCCTGGCCGATGCGCCCGAACAGCCGCACCTTGGCATTGATCGCCTTGCCGGATGCCTGGAACTGCTGCTGATGCTTGTTCTTGGCGGCATTGAACAGCTTGCCCAGGATGCGGTCATGCAGGTCGATGATTTCGTCGGTGACGGTGGCCATGCCCTCGATGGCGAGCGCCACCAGGGTCGCGTAACGCCGCTGCGGCTCGAACTTCGCCAGGTCGGCGGGCGTCATCTGGCCGCCCTCGCGGGCGATCTTGAGCAGCCGGTTCTGGTGAACCAGCCGCTCGATGCCGGAGGGCAGGTCGAGCGCCTGCCACGCCTTGAGGCGTTCGATGTGTTCCAGCATGTGCCGCGAGTTCGGTTTGACCGGGGATTGCCGCAGCCAGGCCAGCCACGTCGTCTTGCCGTTGTCGCGGCGCTTGAGCAGATCGTCGAGGCGACGGCGATGCACGTCCGTCAGCGGCTCAGCCAAGGCGTCGTAGAGACGCCGGTTGGCGCGGGTAATCGCTTCGGCGCTCGCCCGCTCGACGGCGTTGAGGGCGGGCACAATGACCGACTGCCGCCGCAGGTGCTCGATCAAGGCTCTGGCCAGCACGATGCCCTTGTCGGTTTGCATGGCCAGCTCGGTCAGCAACTGGACAGCCTGCCGGTAGTGGCCAATCGTGAACGGCTGGAAGCCGAACACCGTTTGCAGCTCGACCAGGTGCTCGCGTCGGGTCTGCTCACGCTGCCCGTACTCGTCCCAGCTTTCGATGCCGACCTTGAGCTGGTTGGCGACCAGTCTCAGCAATGGCGGGAACGGTGGCTCATCAGCGCCAAGGATGACGCCGGGAAAGCGCAGGTAGCAGAGCTGCACCGCGAAGCCCAGCCGATTGGCCGGGCCGCGCCGCTGCCGGATGATGGAGAGGTCGCTTTCGCTGAACGTGTAGTGACGGATCAACTCATCCTTGGTGTCCGGCAACGCCAGCAGGCTTTCGCGCTCGGCGGCGGAGAGGATCGAACGGCGGGGCATGCGGTTTCCTTCTTCTTGAAAACGTAGGTTTGTGACAAGCCCGCCAAGGCAACCGGCGCGGCACGGGAATCAAGGCATTGCGATTCTCGAAAATAGTTCTTGAAATTCTATTCTTGATTGCATATCATCTCAACGAGTTTCGATAAGAAAGGATGCGCATGCGACCGTCTGTTGTGCTTGACATGAAGCGAAGCGCAGTGCGTGAAGCGGTAGGCCGCTTTCGCGCCGCGAACCCGCGCGTCTTCGGCTCGGTGCTGCATGGCACCGACCGGGATGGCAGCGACCTCGACCTGTTGGTCGATGCGCTGCCCGGTGCCACGTTGTTGGACTTGGGCGATTTGGAAGAAGAACTGAAATCGCTGCTCGGCGTTGACGTCGATCTGCTGACTCCCGGCGACCTGCCGCCGAAGTTCCGGGCCAAGGTGCTCGCGGAGGCGCAACCGATATGAGCGAGAACCGCCTGCCCGATTACCTCGACCACATTCAGCAGGCCGCAACCGATGCGCGCAGCTTCGTGGAAGGGATGGCCAAGGACGACTTCTTGGCCGACAAGCGCACCCAGCAGGCCGTCATCATGAGCCTGATCGTCATCGGCGAGGCGGCCACAAAGGTGATGGATGGCTACGTCGAGTTCACCCAGGCGCATGCCGACGTGCCGTGGCGCAGCATGCGCAATATGCGTAATCGCATGGCTCACGGCTATTTCGACATCAACCTCGATGTGGTGTGGGAGACGGTACAGGAATGGCTGCCGGCGTTGCTCCAGCAATTGCCCGCCGTGCGTCAGGATGCCGACGATGAAGACCGTAACGACAAAGGCATGGAGCCATGACCAATCAAGCCGCCGATGTTCGGCCCCTCTGGCGTGTTCGATCCCGCGACCTATGAGCCGCGCTCGGGCAAGACCTTCTGGATGGCCGCAACGGACGTGAGTTCGCTGGTGGGCAAGGAGGCAGCAGCCGACACGCTCATCGGCAACTGCACGACCGCACGACCAGCCTCCCGTTCAAATTCGAGTTAGAATTCATATCCAGCCTGTCTGGGGGCACTGTGAAAGAGGGATCTCCGATGACTGTTGAATCGAGAATATTTTCTGTAGCCGAGTATGTTCAGCCGTCCGAAGGCGAGCCTATTCGTTCCGTTGTGCTTGAAACCCGAGACTCAATTATCGTGGTTTGGCATGTCCATCCCGGGCAGGAAATTGCGGCTCACATTCATCCTCACGGCCAAGACACGTGGACTGTTTTGTCGGGAATGGCTGATTACTTTCAGGGCAATGGGATTGTTCGTGCCCTCAGGGAAGGTGAGATAGCCGTGGCAAGACCGGGCCAAGTGCACGGGGCGCGAAATACAGGTACCGAGCCATTTGTGTTCGTCTCGGTTGTGGCATCAGCCAATGCCGGTTTCGTATTGGCTGAGCGATAGAGCCCAATCTCTGGAGTTGGTCCAATGAGCGGTCGGGGAGATAGGTAACAGACATGCAGCGGACACGGCTGCTAAACCAGGTCGCAAACCTCCTTGCGTCGCAGCGTGCCGCAAGCGACGCGATCAATCGAATGGGGTCGGCATGAGACTGAACACCATCCAGTTCCCGACCGCGTAGCCGCCTGTCCTGCCGATCAGGTCTTGACCATCGACGCCTGGGATCAGTCCTGAATGTTCTTGGAGACCACTACGTTATGAGCCGCAGCCGCCGCAAAACACCCATCGTCGGGCACACGACCTGCGGCAGCGAGCGCGAGGACAAGAAGCTCTGGCATCAGCGCTGGCGCACCCGTGAGCGCACGGCGCTGACCAGCGCGTCGCCCGAAGCCCTGAGCGCCCATCTGCCCCTGCTGGAAAACCAGGCCAGCAGCGTCTGGTCGATGGGCAAGGATGGCCGCTCCTACTGGCCCGTCAAGCGCCAGGCCGCCACGGCGGATCGCATCGCCAATCACAAGGGACGCAACCCGCAAGAACGCGCCTCCCTGAAAAAGCGCCTGCTGCGCAAGTGGATGAGCAAATGAAGCTCTCCTTCCATCAGCACATTGCGCTGTTCTGGATGATCGGTGCTCCGGGCGTCTTCGCGCCCGTGATCGAGAACGCCAAGCGGCCCGATGCCGGCGCCGTCATGGCGTGGGGTGTCGCGATCGTGGCGGTGATGATCCTCTTCACCCCTTTGCTGCTGCGCTGTCCACCATTCCGGCGCTGGTATGGCCGGACGGATGCGCTGTCGGAGCGGCAGCGCCAGGCGCTTGCCGAGCGCGGCCTGCGCCGCTACTACCAGACCGCTTTCGATGACGGCTACGTGCCCCGCGTGATGCCCTACGTGTGGCGCATCATCTGGACGGTCGGCGGGTTGATGGCTGTGACCGCCGTACTGCCTACCAACACCGGACGGCCAGCCTTCGATGCCTTGGTGGTCTTCTCGACCTGGTATCCGATAGGCGTGATGCTGCTGGTTTTCGCGTCGAGGCCCCTTGGCCGGTTGATTCGCCAAAGAGCACAGGAGCGGCGGAAATGAGCACGTCAACCATCGAGGCGCTGGCCAGCGCCTGGGCAAGGATTGCCGAGGAAGCGGAATTCCCCGCTGACTACGAGGGGACTGCCACACCACAAGCGCATCGGGCTAGCGAAGCTATTCAGGAGCAGATTCGGGAGCGCATCGTCGCCACCAACGACATGCGGCTGTTCAGCCTGCTGCACCTGCTGGGTCAGGCGTCGCTGCGCATGGAGCAAGCGCTGTGGCCGGAGGATTACGAGCGGATGACGCGCGAGGTTGAGGAAGCCCTGCGGCAAGCCACCGACGCCAACGCCAGATCGTACACCCACGAAGAAGTGATGCAGGCGATGCAGGAACGCATCGACCGGGCGCGAGACAAGCCATGTTGATTGGCTATGCGCGCGTCTCGACGCAGGATCAGAACCTGGAGCTGCAACGCGAAGCCTTGAGCAAGGCCGGATGTAAAAAGGTCTTCGAGGACAAGGTGAGTGGCACGCGGGCAGACCGGCCTGGCTTGGCCAAGACGCTCGAAATGCTGCGCGAAGGCGATACTTTGGTCGTCTGGAAGCTCGACCGGCTGGGCCGGTCGGTCAAGCAACTGGTCGATCTGGTCGGCGATCTGCACAAGCACGGTGTCCAGTTCAGGAGCCTCACCGACTCCATCGACACCGGCACACCATCCGGGCGGTTCTTCTTCCACGTCATGGCGA
The DNA here is from genome assembly GCF_022682305.1 of Shinella zoogloeoides. Classification (NCBI taxonomy): domain Bacteria; kingdom Pseudomonadati; phylum Pseudomonadota; class Alphaproteobacteria; order Hyphomicrobiales; family Rhizobiaceae; genus Shinella; species Shinella zoogloeoides. The sequence goes on along the minus strand of NZ_CP093532.1, from coordinate 41,096 downwards.
GCCTTGCCGAAATGGAGCGCGAGCTGACCGTCGAGCGCACCCGCGCCGGGCTGGAAGTCGCCAAGCAGCTCGGCCGCAAAGGCGGCCGCAAGCCGAAGATGACCGACAGCAAGATCGAGTCGGCCAAGAAGCTGCTGGCCAGCGGGGTGCCGCCCAAGGACGTGGCCAAGAACCTCGGCGTGTCCATTCCGACGCTGTACCGCTGGGTGCCAGCCTCCACGCACGCTTAGCGTGCTTTATTTTCCGTTTTCTGAGACGACCCCGCAAGGGCGGCGGCCGCCAACGCCATTCCGGATGCGGCTATTTCCGACAAGGGTTTGTCGGTCTCCCCGATCCGCGAGGAGGAGCGTGACGGGATCGTCGCGCTCAGCCGGCGTCTTTACATCCTCGTTCCCCGGATCAGGATCACCAGCCTGCTTGCCGAGGTCCACAGCTGGACCAGGTTCCTTGACAGCTTCACACACTATCGCACCGGCGAGACGGCGAACGACGAGCCGGCGCTGATGGCCGCTATCCTTGCCGACGCCACCAACGCCGGTGCTGAACGCATGGCGGAAAGCTCACGCGGCGTCACGATCCACCAGATGATGCTGATGGTAGATAGGCATCTGCGCTCGGAAACCTATGCTACGGCGACCGCCGTGCTGGTCGATGCGCAGCAGGCTCATCCCTTCGCCGCGGTCTGGGGCGACGGTCATATCTCCTCCTCGGACGGGCAGTTCTTTCCGGCAGGCGGGCGCGGTGAAGCCAGCCTCGAATACAATGCAAAATACGGCAAAAGACCAGGTGCTTCGGTCTATGGCTTCCTGTCCAATCGTTTCGCCTCCTTCTTCTCCCGGATGATCCAGGCGTCCGAGAGCGAAGCGCCCTACGTGCTCGACGGCCTCCTTCACAACGAAAGCTCCGTCGAAATCCATGAGCATGCAACCGATACCGCCGGCGCGACCGAAACGACATTCGCTATGTTCCATGGCTTCGGCTATAGGCTCATTCCTCGTATCCGCAATCTCGGCAATCGCAGGCTCTTCGTCATCGATCCCGACGCGGCGTACGAGCCGCTCGGGGCGCTGATCTCGGGAGCCGTCAACATGGATGTCATCGAGCAGCACTGGGATGAGGTCTTGCGGCTGAAGTCATCGATTGGCGCGGGCCTCGTGCCGCCGTCCGTCATCCTCAAGAAGCTTGCCGCATCGCCTCGGCAAAATCGGCTCAATCAGGCGCTACGCGAAATGGGCCGGATTGAACGCTCGATCTTCATCTGCGACTGGTTGCTCGACACCAAGCTCCGGCGCAGATCGCATGCCATCCTCAACAAGGGTGAAAGCCGTCACGCCCTTGCCCGGGCGGTCTTCCTCCACCAGCTTGGCGAGCTGCGCAACCGCGTGGCGGAAACCATGGCCTATCGGGCGTCAGGTCTCAACCTCGTCGTCAACGCCATTATCCTGTGGAACACCGTCTATCTCAGCCGCGCTGTCGATTATGTCCGCACCCAGGGCATCGATATTCCCGCCGAGCTGCTCTCCCAAGTCGCACCACTTCCCTGGGCTCATATCGCACTCACCGGCGACTATCTCTGGAACGAAATTGACCGACCCCTCGAACGCTTCAGGCCGATCCGCGCTAACCGTTTCAATCCAAACAACTTCGCTTTCCCTTAGCGGGTATTATTGCAGAAATGCCCACGGAGCCCCATCCACACCTTGCCGAAGCGGGCGCGCTGGCGGCGGGTGATGGCGTAGTTCTCGCCCTTGGGGTCGGTGACGACCATCGAGCCGCGATAGGTCAAGAGGGAGGGGATGACCACGCCAAGCCCCTTGCCCGCGCCCATGGCGGCGAACACCATCACCATGCCGTCAGACGAAAACCGCAGCAGGCGGCCGAAGGCCCCGCGACCGAGGAGAACACCTTCGCCACGGACAGCGCCATGCCACCATTGTTCCCAGCGGTGCGCCCAGCGCGCCGAGCCGTGGGCCTTGCGGCGGTTGCGGCTTGCCCTGACCAGCCGCAACGGAAGGGTCAGGACGAAACGCACCAGCCACACCGCGCTGTAGAGCGCGGTGGAAAGTAGCCAGAAAAAGCCGTTGAGAACATCCATGGTGGTGAGTGTCCGTCAGCCGCGCGCGCGAGGCAAACCCTCTGCCCGCGCGGCTGGCAGGAAAGCGTCAGCGGAACGCGCGGAACAGACTGCGGGCCACGAGACCGAGGCCCACCTTGGCCCCCGCCGCCGCGCCGGAAAGCGCGGCCTGCCCGACTGTCTGCACCTCCGGCGGCAGGGGGCAATCGCGCCCGTTCTTGACGCGGTAGGCGTAGAGCGCATCCTTTGTCCACTCGACCACGTCCACGGGGTTGGACGAGTGAACGCCCTTCACATAGCAGACAATCATGTCGCGGATGGGTTCGGGGATGAGGTCGGAGCGCCCGGCCCGCGCGGCTGCGGTGTAGCGCGAAATGAAAAGCCCGTGAAACTGCTCGGCGTAGGCTGCTGCGCGGCGGTCAATGGCCATGGTATCCCCCAAAGATTGAGCAGCCCAAGATTGCGTTTTTTGGGAAGGATGCAAGAGGGGCGCGCGGCGCATCCATGAAAATGCTGGTGTCAGGTCGGATTTTATCCTACCTTATAAGGAGCCAATGAAAGGAACCTGACCATGAACAACGCCGAGAAAGTCAGCGTCACTATGGCGCGAGAACAAATGCAGGCCCTCCGCGAAAGCGTGGAATCCGGCGAATTTGCCACCACCAGCGAGGCCATGCGCGATGCCGTGCGGGTCTGGCAACGTCAGCGTGTCGAGGACGTTGAGCGTCTTGAGGCCATGCGCGCCCGTATCCGCCGCTCTATCAACGACCCACGGCCAAGCCTATCCGCCGACGAGGCTGAGGCTGAGCTGGCCCGCTTCATGGAAAGTGAAGCCAAGGGCTTACCTGATGCAGCGCATTAAGGTCGAGTACCGGCCGGAAGCCATTGCAGATCTGAAAGGCATTTACCGCACAGTCGCCTTAGCCAGTCAAAGCCACCGTGTCGCTGCGGAGTTTGTCGGCCGGATAACGGCGCGATGCCGCAAGATTGGGAATGCGCCACATGGCGGTCGGCCTCGTGACGACTTGGTAGAAGGTTTGCGAACCGTGCCGTTTGAGCGCAGCGCCGTCATTGCTTATCGGGTCGAAAAGGCCGTTGAAATCCTGAATGTCTTTTATGGTGGCCGTGATTATGAGGCTGTTTATCGTGATGGCGGAGAATAGGCTTTTCATCTGAGTGGTAGAGGCCACGCCCGACAACACGCCATTTACGACGGGGTGCCCGTGGTGAGCCGTTGCGGCGCTTCCCCATCCTTGCGGAACCAGAGTGCACCATCCGGCGGCGGCAGATTGCGTCGTTCCTCACTAAAAAACTCCCCTTCATCGACGGCAGCGACAGGCGGCAGGTCGAGGGATATGGCACGGCCATGCCGTGCCTCATCGAGGGGCGGCGCGACCGTGAACGGCTCGCCGTCATGATGCGCGGCGCGGTAAAGGACATAGTCGAGGCGGTCGAGCAGGTCATCGCAGGCCGGATGCTCCTGCATCAGGTGGCTGCCGGTGGTGACGTAGATGCGGTGGTCAGGCCGAGTGAGCACCGTCGCTGGAGGCGGCAGGGCGGAGGCCATGGGCGGTTTGGGCGGCGGCATGGGGGTCGGTTGCGCGTGCATCTGGTCGAGATGCACATGGACATGCACGGCAGGCGCGGCGCTTGCCGGTGCGGGGGCCGGAGCCTGATAAACCGGGCGCGGCTCTTGCTGCGGCGCGCCTTGGTGTGCTCTTTTGCGGACGTGGCCGGTGAGCTTTTCGAGGAGGAAGGCCACCGCGCCGATGACGGCAAGGGTCAGTTTCGTGGCGAGCCAGAGAACGAACTTAATGACATCCATTTATGAAACCTACGCCGCCAAGATATGCCGTCATGTGGAGTTGCCGCCGGGCACTTACGACAGCCAGAAGCTGAACAGTTACATCATGGCTTTGCCACTGGGGGAAGCCCATGCGGCGCTGGACAAGGTGGAGCTGGAACACCTGCCCCGGCTGGGGGATACCCTCAGCCTCAACGACCACATGCAGGTGCATTTTTTCAGCCTGCTTTTAAACCCGGCCCGCGACTTGTGGGAGTTCACCAAGCCGTTGCTCATCAAACGGCAGCATCTGGAGCGGCTGGAGGGCTGGCGGGACTGGCGGACGTTGTCGGTCTATCTGCGCCAGCAAGACTTGGAACCGGCGGCGGTGTTCCGCAACACGCCGATTCCGGTCAAGGCCGGGCCGTTCGAGACGGTGGACTACTATGCCGCTGATATTCGCGTGGTGCTGGGGCGGAGCACGCCGTTTGTGTGGACAGGGTGAGAAACGCCTGCAATATTGGTGGGTAATTCAACCTAGGCGTGATTCACAGCCGTATCGTACCGCCATATTCAACAAAGTCAGTTTGCAGTTTCCCGATGGCAATCAATTCTCTTCAAACCATTCTTGAATCCTACCGGGATAACGCCCGTACCCAGCGCGACAAAGGCAGCCTTGAAACCATACGCATCGTGCGCGCCTTGCCCCGGCTGGATATTGCGTAGGGGGTGTGCCGAGGGCTGGCTAACAATATTTGTTAGTTCTTGTGAGGCGTGCTATAAGCTGAAGAAATGAAAGCTACGAACATGAAAACCCTCACCGTATCCCTGACGCCGCACCAAGCGGCTATGATGCAAGGTGCCGTCGAAACCGGCGGCTATGCGTCTAACAGCGAAATCGTCCGCGATGCGTTACGCTTGTGGGAGCAGCGCGAGGAAATGCGCCAGATGGAGCTGGCCCGCCTCAAGAAAGCCTATGACGAGGGCATGGCGAGCGGGGCAGGCCGCGAGGTCACGGCGGATGCCCTGCTGGCGGAACTGAAAGCTGAAACCCGCTCCCGTGGCTAAGTATATTCTCAGCCCTCGCGCCGAGGAGGATTTGCGGGACATATGGCGTGCCATCGCTCCCGATAACGAGCGGGCCGCCGATGCCCTGCTCCGGCGCATTCTGGACAAGGCCGAACTTGCAGCGGGTCAACCCATGATGGGGTCGCCGCGCCCCGAATTAAGCGCCACGGCGCGCATTCTCATCGAAGGCCGCTATATCGCCATTTACGAGCCGATGCCTTACGGCATATTCGTAGTCGCCGTTGTCTACGGCCCGCGCGACACCGAAAATTGGTTAGGTTAGAGCAGAGGCGGTAATTACCTAACAATCCTTCTGCATCTTGAGCTTGCCGCGCTGGCGGGCATCCGCGCGCCAGAGCTTGCGCCGTGCCTCCGGCGTCTCAAGATGCCTGTATTTGCCGCCTGAAAACTTAGGCCAGTCGAGCGCCATGCCAGCGCGCACCATCTCGGCCGCCAAATCGCGCCCATCGGGGAGAGAGCATTCCGCCACGACGCGGTCATAGGAGAGTTCCGGCCGGATGCGGGCCGTCACCGTCTGTCCCTTGCAGAGCTGCACCATCGCCCATTTCGCCTGCTTACCATAAGGGTGGTCGAGTTCGGGCGCGTCGATTCCGGCCAGCCGGATATGGGTGTTGTCAATCACGATGGTGTCGCCATCGACGACCCAGCACCGGCCCCGCAGAACCGTGGGTGCCGGAGGCGAGGACGTCGGGGCGCGGGATGGGGCCGGAGTCGTGATGACAACGAACGGCTCGTGTTGTCGTGGCCGGGACGGCCTGCGCTTTCCGACAAACAACCGGATGAGAATCCGTAACAGCCCCATGCACCTACCCTATGGATTATCCCTGTGCGGGACACTGGCACATCCCTAGGGCTTTCCGCAATTTGCCGTTGAATGGATGGTTTCTTTTTTCGGAAGGCGTTGCAAAAATCAGGACTTTTGGGACAGGCCGGAAACCGTCAGCAAAGCACCGCAAAACTACGCTCGCCTGCGTATTTCTTAAGCATCAATGTAGCATTGTCATTGCTATGGTGTGATAATACTAAGAAATATCTAATGTCCAACAAGTCCTGATTATTGGAATACAGCACATCCTAGATTAACAAGCATAAAAACAACAAGAAACCACGAACATGCAGCTCCTATCACAGCTCTTCAAACGCGGAAATGATGCCATCATGGCGGCCCTTGACCGCTCGCAGGCCGTTATTCACTTCAAGCCGGACGGCACAATCCTCTGGGCCAACGATAATTTTTGCAAAACGCTCGGCTATAGCCTGAACGAAATCGTCGGCAAACACCACAGCCTGTTCGTGGAACCCGACTACGCCGCGAGCCAGGACTACAAGGACTTTTGGAACGAATTGCGCTCCGGCCAGTTCCAGAGCGCCCAGTACAAGCGCATCGGCAAAGGCGGCCGCGCGGTCTACATCGAGGCCAGCTACAATCCGGTTCACGATGCACGCGGCAAAACGGTGAAGGTGGTCAAACTCGCCACCGATATCACCGTGAAGACCCTCAAGATGAAGGAAGCGCTCGACCGTTCGCAGGCCGTGATTTCCTTCACGCTCGACGGTACCATTCTGGAGGCAAACGACAATTTCCTCAACGCCATGGGTTACACGCTGGCGGAGGTTAAGGGTCAGCAGCACCGCATGTTCGTCGAACCGGCCTATGCACAAAGCCCCGCTTATCGGGAGTTTTGGGCTGCGCTGAACCGTGGTGAGTTTCAGGCGGGTGAGTTTCTGCGCCTCGGCAAGGGCGGCAAGGAGGTCTGGATACAGGCCAGCTACAACCCGATTTTCGGGAATGACGGCGCACCCTACATGGTGACGAAGTACGCGACCGACATCACCGCGCAGAAGGTGTTGGCGCGCCAGACCTCCGAGGTGGCGTCTTCCGTGGCCGCCGCGACCCATGAAATGACCGGCTCGATTCAGGACATCGCCCGCAGCATGGCGATGACCCGCGACAGCGTGCAGATGGTATCGAGTGAGACCTTGGCCGCTTCGCAGTTCATCGACCAGATGGCGGAAGCCGCCCAGAGCATGGGGGCGGTCGTGACCCTCATCGACGCGATTTCAAGTCAGATTAACCTCCTGTCGCTGAATGCCGCCATCGAGGCGGCGCGGGCCGGTGACGCAGGGCGCGGCTTCTCGGTCGTGGCGGACGAGGTGAAGAAACTCGCCAACCAGACCAGCCAATCAACCGAGAAAATCGTGGCGGAGATTGGCGGGATGCAGAAAATCTCGCACAACGTGTCCGACACGCTCCTGCGTATCAAGAATCTGGTGGAAGGCGTGATGGAAAGCGCCAATACGGTGGCCGCCGCGACCGAAGAGCAGTCCGCCGTCACCAACGACATCGCCAATAACGTGACGATGGTCAGCGAACTGGTGAATGGCCGCCGATGAGCGATATGAGCGTTTTCCTTAGCGCCATGGAGCGGCACGCCGACAGCATGGATAATTTGCGGCTATACCTCATGCAAATCAGCCAGATGATGGGGCAGATTGCCATTCAAACCCAGAACCTCGGGGCCGTCGTCAGCTCGATGGACGAGCGGATCGCCAAACTTGAAGCGAGATGCGAGGTCGGACATTAGGAATGGATGGGGTTTGCAGCTACCACCCACGACCCAGCCAGCAATTCTTATGGGTTTCGTCAATTCATATAATAATACAATAATATAACCAATTTTATCGGATACACTTCAAGCGGTATTGTAAGGGAACGCCGCATTGCATATTAGGCCTCCCCAATTTAGGGGGCATCAATGCAAGTCGTCCTTACGCATGTATCTCCCATCGACCGCCGAGAACGAATCTATGCGGGATGGGTCGCGTTCATCGACGCCACGCACATCACCATCATTAATGATGGTGAACATAAAGCTTTTAGAGCCTCCGAGCTAACTTCGATAATAACGATTGCCTCGGGGGAAGAGGCTTCCTTGGACAGCATCAGAGCGCACTTTAACATAGATAAGTAATTTATGGTGCTTTGCGCGTCCTACGGCTTGCTATCCAGCTTGCCTGAGCTGTCTGGAATGTTTCGTGTGATAGTATTGAACAGGAACATCAAGAACGCATCCCATTCCGGCCCCGCTATCTCGTAGCGCACAGACCTGCCTTCACGTCGCATGGCGACGATGCTCCGCGCACGCAGGACGGCGAGATGTTTCAGGATCGTTGTTTCCGACACACCCAGTCCATGCGCCAGCATGCCCACCGGGTACCTGCCTTGGTGGAGCATGAACAGGATTTCGAGTCGGCTTGGATGGGCGAACGCGCGCAGCGCGTCCGCTTGCCACTCGATTGCTGCGGGTCTGTCCGGTGATGCCATCGAATAGTTGACCCTGCCGAAAGAAAGAAGCCCCCATGAGGGGGCTTGAAAACACACCTCACACACGGGGAGGAATGGTGGAGGTGCCTTCCACGAGAAAGCATACTGGCACTGCCGGTTGAATGTGCGGCAAAAGCCGCGCAGTTGCAACCCTCAATGCGCGTGGAGGTTTTGCGTAAATCAAGACTTTTGGGAAGTTTCCTTGCCCCTTTGCCAGCAAGGGGTTACGATTCCCAGAAGATATGACCGAAATCCGCCCCCCTTCCCGCCTTGGTTACGCCCGCGTCAGCACCGTGGGGCAGACCCTTGAGGCCCAGCTCGAACAGCTTGCCGCCGCAGGCTGTGCCACCATCTTCCGTGAAAAGGTCAGCGGCGCGCAGGCCAACCGCAAGGAACTGACCCGCCTGCTGAAGGCGCTCGAACGCGGCGACGTGCTGGTGGTGACACGGATTGACCGGCTGGCCCGCTCGACCTTTGAATTGTTCGCCATCATCAAGCAGGTGGTGGATGCCGGTGGGCAGTTCTTGTCCCTCGCCGAGCCGTGGGCGGATACCTCCACCAGTACCGGCCGGATGATGATTGCGGTGTTGGGCGGGTTAGCAGACGTAGAGCGCGACCTGATACGCACCCGTACCAGCGAGGGCCGTTCCCGTGCCAAGGAGCGCGGGCAGCACATGGGCAGGCCCGCCAAGCTTACCCCGCACCAGAAGCGTGAAATCCGTGACCGCAAGGCCAACGGTGAGGACGTCAGCGACCTCGCCCGTTCCTACGGGGTCGGCAGGTCGAGCATCTACAGGGCGCTGGGCGGCTAAAGGGATGGAACAAGATGCACGATGAGACTACCGACCTCATGAACACGCTGACGTTCACACTGGGCGTCATCGCCAGCAGCGAAGGACATCACCGGCAACGTCTTATGGACACCTACGGGGAGGCGAAGGCCCTTGCCGCTGGTATCGAGCTGGAAAGCGGCTCCGCCCGTCCGCGCATCGTCGCATGCCTTGAGCGGTTCAGGGCATGCAAGGCGGCCGAGGATGTAACCGCCGCCGCATGGGTACTGGTCGCCATTCAGGAGCGTATCGCCGAACGTGACCTGACTGGATGGCAAACCCTCAAAATAGTGGCGGACAAGGCCGCCTCCCTCCTCCGGCCATCAAGGAAGCAGATGCATTAATAATGGCGCCGCGCGTCTATCTCACACGCGAAGATGCAGGCCGGAACATGGCCCGTTATTACCTGATGGACGTGCAGACCACCTTGTTCGGCGAATGGTCGCTGGTGCGCGAATGGGGGCGCATCGACCGCGCCGGACAAGTACGAATCGTGGTCTTCCCGACCGAAGCCGCCGCCCTCAAGGCCATGGAAACCATTGAAATTGCCAAAGTTCGTAAGGGCTACAACATTAAAACGTCACAGCATTAAAATGCTACAGCGCTACAGCATTATGGTGTAAAAGCGCCACAACGCTCTAGCATCATTATGCAGTAGCGTAGCAGCATGGTAGCGCTCAAGCGTCGTGATGTTATGATGCCGCCATGCGAATCATTACCCTTGTTACCCAGAAAGGCGGAACGGGCAAAACCACCATTGCCACGTCGCTAGCAGTCGCCGCCCATGACGCGGGCGAGAAAGTTCTCGCCCTCGACCTCGACCCCCAAGGCTCACTCAACGCATGGGGCAATCTCCGCGAGGCAGATTTACCCCATGTCGAGCAGGTTCCCGCAAACATCGTCGCCGACCTGCCCAAGCTGTTGGAGGGCGTGAAGGCGCAAGGGTTTACCCTGACCATCCTCGACACCGCAGGTGCCGACAACCCGACCACCCACCTTGCCATGCAGGCGGCCGACCTCTGCCTTGTGCCGCTCCGGCCGACGAGCATCGACGGTAATGCCGTCATGCCGACCACACAGGCCTTGCAGCGCCTTGGCAAACCGTTCGCGTTCGTCCTGTCGCAATGCTCGACCATCCCGCGCAACTCGCGCGCCGCCGAAATGGCCGCAGGGCTACGCACCCTTGGCGTTTTGGCCGAACCCTTCATCTGCCAGCGCGCCGACTACCAAGACGCTTATGCAGCAGGGCAGGGGGTCACGGAACGAGACCCCAACGGCAAAGCCGCGCAGGAAATGCGCGACCTCTGGCAATGGGCAAATAAACGCATGAAAGGAAAATCCGCATGAGCAAGGCACCCCGCCCGTCCGTGCTAGGCAATCTTACCGCCACCGTCGCTCCGGCCGATGGCGCCGAGGTGAAGGAAGCCCAGACCCCCGCCAAGAACGAAGGCGATATGTTTCGCACCAGCGTCTACATTCCGCGTGCGGTAGCCGCCAAGCTGCATGAAATCGCCTTCCACGAAGGCCGCAAGAAGTTCAACGACCTCCTGATTGAAGGCATCGACGCCGTACTGACCAAGCGCGGATACTCGACTACCGCCGAAATCAGGGAAAGCAGCAAAGCGTGATAACGCTGCAATGCTATAGCGCTGTAGCACTACAGCGCCTTACAGAGGAGGGGAGGGCGGCATGACCGAACAGACCAAGCCAGCCCCTTCGCTTATCCGTGACGCCGACCTGAAACAGGAGCTAGTGCGCCACCAGCGGCGCAACTTGGCACCCAGAATGTACGAGCTTGAGGTTCAGCTCCTTATCGAGGAGCAAGCCAAACGCGACGATGCCAAGGCCATACGTTCGGCCGAGCTGGAGGCCATGTCACGCGGGGCGCGCCGTCGCGCGAAAAGCAAGGACGCCCTTGAAGTCGGCGGCCAGCGCGAAGACCTCCGACATATTCACAGCGTTTTGGCGCTCTGTGGCCTGCCTTACAGCCGCCAACCCATCGAGGAGCGCGAATATCGCAGCAAGCAGGGTAACATGCGCCTTATCGTCAATGCGGGCGAGCTGTTGTCACCCGAAGGCGAGTTCGTCAAACAGCCCTTGCCCTACGGCTCGCGGGCGCGCCTGTTGTTGCTCCACCTGTGCAGCGAAGCTATCCGCCAGCAATCCCCGACCATCAATATTGACGACAGCCTGACCGCTTTCATCAAGAAGATGGGCTTTGATGCCAACGGAGGCCCACGCGGCAACCTGACCGCGTTCAAGCAGCAGGTGAACGCGCTCGCCGCCTGCAAAATGACTATCGGCACCTTTGACGAGAGGGGCGGGCGCGCGAAGACCGTCAACACCGCACCATTCGCCTCGCTTGATGTCTGGTTCCCCACCAATCCCGACCAGCAAATGCTGTGGCCTAGCACAATCACGTTCAGCCGCGAGTTTTACGATACCCTTGCCAAACATGCCTTGCCGGTCAACGTCCATGCCATTCGGGCATTCTCGGATTCCCCCCGCAAAATCGACATTTACTATTGGCTTAGCCACCGCAGCTACAGCCTGACCGAACCGATTGCGATTAGCTGGGCATCCCTCAAGGAGCAGTTCGGCGAAGGGCATTTCGTGACCTCGGGGAAGACGGGGGGCTACACCCGTGACCGCGATTTCCGCGCCAAGTTCAAAGAGGAGCTGGCCCATATTTGCGAGGTGTTTCCCAAGCTCCCCGTCAGCGTGACGGAAACCGGAATCCGGCTGAAACCAGCCGATTCGGACGTACTGTCAATACCAGCCAAGCGTTCCACGAAAAAAGCGTGAAACCATAAGGATTTAGCTACGCTGAATCGGTCGCGCCCTGCATGGGTTTTCACCCTATAGGATTCAATGGCTTATAGGGTGGGTCACGCTGAATCGGTCGCGGGGTCACGCTGAATCGGTCGCGCTTAGGCATCAAATTACGCTGAATCGGTCGCGCCTCTTACGCTGAATCGGTCGCGCTTTTACGCTGAATCGGTCGCGCCTATATATAGAACTGAACATTACGGAACACTGCGGAACACTTTTTCTAAACATCAAACTGAATCTTCAGAAAAAGGCTTCTCTCATTTTTTGAAAGAAAAAAGAGGGGGTAAAACGGAGAACGCCACCGCCCGAAGACGGTGGCATCCTAACCCTTTACGGTCATCGGCTTCCCAGCCTGTACCGTGGTGACATTGAATCACAGCATCGGTCTTCTGCCAAGCACCGCAAACAGGGCGCCCCACAGCAGGCCGTAGAACGCCCTCAGAAGCGTTTTGCTGGTCAAGATGGAGGTCGGATAGTCCAGCCACTAAAACCCCTCCTAACTGTAGCGGCTTGCCAACATAAGCGCCTCTGCTCGCAAACATCGGCATTTTCTGCTCGAATTATCTGACAATGGAGCGGGCGTCGTGCTCACGCTCTTTGCCAATGTGCTCGCAAACATCCGGGTCTGCTTGCAAACATCCGCCACGTGCTCAGATTAATTGCCAGCGACGGCATGGTCAAACCGGGACGCCTGCCTGTCGTAGTTGCTCGGTCAGCTGACGGGAATATTCGGGATCAAGGGTGCCCGCCAGGAAGGCGCGGATATACGGACATGCGCTGTGGCTTTCCCTCCTTGGCGCTTCGGGTGCAGGAGGTTCTGCAGCATGATCCGTTGTCAGGGCATCTCTTCGTCTTCAGGGGCCGCAGATCGGATATTTTGAAGATCATCTGGCATGATGGTCTGGGCGCCTGCCTTTTTACCCGGCGGCTGGAGAAGGGCCGGTTTATCTGGCCGAATATGGGATAGCATCCGTCAAGGTGGTGTAGAATTGGGACCGGGCCGTCATGATCAGGCGGCTCTGGGTGAAATTTCTCCATCGCAGCTACGCGAGGAGGTAGAGCTGAGTTTAAGTGCTGTCATTGAAGTTTCACGAGCCTGATAAACGGACGTCATATGTCGCCCATAGTGATGCAAATATTCAATCGATGCACCACTAACGATCAGGATTATTGTGATGCTGGCTCTGAACGGAGTTGCCGTGACCTATGCCAACGGCACCCAAGCTTTGAAGACAACGACATTGACGTTCAACCAGGGTCAGTTCGTCGTGCTCCTCGGTAGATCCGGCGCAGGCAAATCTACCCTCATCCGGACACTCAACGGCTTGGTTGCGCCGACGTCTGGTTCGATCACTTCTAACGATATTGGTGCTCTGGATGCGGAAACTAAGCTTCGCATTCACCGAAGGCGAACTGGGATGATATTCCAGCAGCACCAACTCATAGGGCGCTTGAGCGCGCTCGACAACGTCATGACGGGCCGCCTGGGCTACCACTCTGGCTGGCGTACGTTGTTCCCTATGCCGCGTTCGGATCGAAGGCTGGGGTTGGAATGCCTTGAACGCGTAGGCCTTCTTGATAAGGCTCTCGTCAGGGCGGATCAACTATCCGGCGGTCAGCAGCAACGGGTGGGCATTGCGCGCGCGCTGGTCCAGAAGCCCCAACTGGTCCTTGCAGATGAGCCCGTTGCAAGTCTGGACCCTGAAACGGCTGTCGAGGTCCTGTCGCAGCTTCGCGAAATATGCACAGCCGACGGCATCACTGCTGTGATCAGCCTTCATCAGATCGATCTAGCTCGCCGGTTCGGCGACCGGGTCATTGCTATGCGCGACGGGGAAGTGGTTGCGGACGCCGCTGTCGACGAACTGACCGATCAAATGTGTGCGTCGATCTACCGCAGCGCCCCAAGAAATCCGACCACAACACAAGATTTGTCCAACTACGAGTATGATCAACCTTTAGCTGCCATGGAGGCCGCATTATGAAGAAGCTTCTGTCCCTCGCATTCCTCGCCGTTCTTGGCTGGAGTTCGTTGGCGCATGCTGGCTCAAATCCAGAGACATTGCGCGTCGCGTTGCTACCGGACGAGAACGCCGCCACTGTCATCAAAAACAATCGTCCTCTCGAGGAGTATCTTGAGAAGACACTCGGTCGGGAGATTGAACTGATCGTAACGACCGACTACTCGTCAATGATCGAAGCGATGCGTTTCGGCCGGCTTGAGTTGGCTTATTTCGGGCCGCTCTCTTACACGCTCGCGAAAACCAAGGCTGATATCGAGCCTTTCGCAGCACTTATGAAGGATGGCGAAACTACCTATCGCGCTGTAGTTGTCGCCAATGCAGAGGCTGGCATCGAAAGCCTTGAAGATGCAAAAGGGAAAAAGGTCGCGTTTGGGGACGTGGCTTCCACCTCAAGCCACCTTATCCCGAAATCTATGCTGCTTAAGGCCGGAGTTGAGGCTGGAAAAGACTATAGCGAGAACTTCGTAGGGTCGCATGATGCCGTGGCTATTGCAGTGCAGAATGGCAATGCTCAGATTGGCGGACTTTCGTTGCCCATCTACAATTCAATGGTCGCTCGTGGCACCATTGATCCTAAGAAAGTTATCGCCCTCGCCGAGTCCGATCCGTTCCCGCAGTACCCCTGGACCATGCGGTCGGATCTTGACACTTCGTTGAAAGAGGCGATCACCAAAGCCTTCATCGACCTTAAAGACGAAAAGGTATTGGCATCCTTCAAAGCCGATGGGTTCGCTCCGATCGATGACAAAGCCTACGACGTCGTCCGTGAGCTCGGTAAAGTGCTGAACTTGGACCTGAGTCAGTAAGGCGCGTTCGAGACAGTTTCTCACCTTTCGACGCAGGCGCTGGCCTGCGTCCTTTCTTCCAGGATATGTGATGACACAGCCGTCGGCCGACTACGACTCTATCCTTCAACATCAAAACAAAGCTTGGACCAGAGCTGGCGTGATCGCGTTGGCAATTGCGTGTGTGATCATTGTTAGCAGTTATCACTCCGGTCTTCTTGATCTGGAGCGTCTGGGATCTGGGTTTCCTGCGCTCTGGCAGCTCGGTACGGAAATGTTTCCCCCGGATTTCAACCGAGGCTTGGAGTGGATCAGCCCTCTCATCGACACTCTGGCGATGAGTATAGCTGGGACTGCGATCGCGGTACTGATATCACTTCCAGTTGGCTTTTTCGCCTCAGGGAAAACAGCACCCAACGCTGTCATCTATATGATCTCGCGTGGATTGTTGAATGGTCTACGGTCGATCCCGGAGCTGATTATGGGCATCGTCTTCGTGGCGGCAGTGGGATTTGGAGCGCTCCCAGGCGTGCTGGCTCTTGGTCTTCACTCGGTTGGCATGGTGGGCAAGTTCTTTGCGGAGGCGATCGAGCATTGCGATAATGCGCCTATAGAAGCCGCACGCGCAGCTGGTGCGTCGCCGTTCCAGATCGTGACGCGGGCGATCTTGCCACAAGTTCTACCGCAATTGGCCGATGTGACCATCTATCGGTGGGAGTACAACTTCCGCGCCTCGACAATCCTGGGCACTGTGGGAGCTGGTGGTATCGGTTTCGAGTTGATGACATCCCTCCGGATCATGAATTATCAGGAGGTTCTTGCGATCATGCTCGTTGTCCTTCTGATGGTCACCATCGTTGACCAGGTCGGCGCTCTCCTCCGCCGCCAGCTGCAATAGAAGGATAAATTAAATGCTCCCAAAGGTAGTAATCACCCATCGCGTCCACGAGGAGATTATCTCAAAGCTATCTCCCCACGCTCGTTTAGTTTGCAACGATACTGATGATACATGGCCCCGCGAGAAACTGCTCGCAGAATTGAGCGACGCCAAGGCGATGATGGCGTTCATGCCGGACATGATCGACGCGTCTGTACTCGCGCACGCTCCCGATCTTCAACTTGTGGCATGTGCGCTGAAAGGCTTCGATAACTTCGACATCGAAGCCTGCACGCAGCGTGGAGTCCACGTCACGATAGTGTCCGATCTTCTCACTGACCCGACAGCCGAACTTACAATCGGTCTGATGATTGCTCTTGGGCGGCACATTCTGCCAGGCGACAAGAGCGTCAGGAGGGATTACAAAGGTTGGCGCCCTCGGTTTTACGGCCTTGGGCTGCAGGGCACAGCAATCGGCATTTTAGGGATGGGAGCGATCGGAAAAGCTATAGCACAGCGCCTAAGTACCTTCGGCGCCATTGTGTCGTACTGGGAT
Source organism: Shinella zoogloeoides (assembly GCF_022682305.1). NCBI lineage: Bacteria > Pseudomonadati > Pseudomonadota > Alphaproteobacteria > Hyphomicrobiales > Rhizobiaceae > Shinella > Shinella zoogloeoides. The sequence continues at coordinate 24,921 of NZ_CP093532.1, read as the reverse complement.
CGTCAATCCCTGGACAAAGCCGATGAGATCAGACTGAACGTAAAGCCTCTTGAATTTGACCAGTTGATCTCGTCGTCTACCTTTCTTGTGTGTGCACTCCCGCTTTCGGCCGAAACGAAGCATCTCCTCGGCGCTGAACAACTCGCCAAAATGCCCAAAGGAGCACTTCTTATTAATCCTGCACGCGGAAGCGTGGTTGATGAAGAGGCTGTTGTCGCTGCATTGCAGGCGGGGCGCTTGGGAGGCTACGCCGCTGATGTTTATGAGATGGAGGACTGGGCCAGACCCGACCGGCCTGACAAGGTCCACGGGGGTCTCCTCAATCGCGAACATGATTCGATCTTGACACCCCACATAGGCTCAGCAGTGGCGAAGTCGCGTTTGGCTATCGAGCACGAGGCTGCTGACAACATTATAGATTTTGTCCAAGGCCGAAGACCTCGTGCGGCAATTAACGAGGTTCAACTAATTCCTTGATTAGAGAAAGTAATGTTTAGCCTTTCGCATGTCGCAGCATTCATAGAGGTAATCGAAACTGGCAGCTTTCACGAGGCGTCGCGACGGCTTCAGATATCCCAACCGACTGTCTCACATAATGTGAAACGATTGGAGGATATACTAGGGGTGCGGCTGGTCGAGAGGAGGAAGGACAAGTGTGTGCCGACTCGGCAAGGGCTCGTATTCTTGCCATTCGCACGCAGCCTTTTGACCGTCACGAAGAGATCTCTGGACCGCCTGCACAGCGGCCGGATTACGTTGGGTGCCAGTACTAACATCGGTACCTATATTTTGCCAGTCCACTTGAAGCGTTTACAGGATGCTCAAGGCCGGCCACCTGAGGTGGCCGTTGCCTCAAATCCTGAAATCATCGAAAAGCTCTTGAGGAAGGAGATTGATCTAGCCTTTACCGAATGGTGGGACGATCGAAAAGGATATCAAGCCCGCCTTTGGCGGAAGGAAAAGCTGGTAATAATCGTATCCCCACAGCATAATTGGAGGACGCGAAAAACAATTGAAGCGGCAGAGTTATTTCAAGAGTCCCTCATTGGCGGAGAACGTGGAACCGGTACCGGATCCGTGCTCCGCGAGGCCTTCGGCCAAGCGGCAGAGCAATTCCCAATCTCATTCAATGTCGGGAGCACTGAGGCTGTGAAGCATGCAGTTCGAGCTGGTCTCGGCATTTCGATCGTGATGAGGAGCACTGTCCTCGATGAGCTCGCGTCGGGTAGGCTTTATGAGGTTTCTGTTGAGAATGTGGTTCTCGAAAAGTCTGTGTGGGCTGTACATCCCGTACATATGGAGGATGGTTCACCGGAAGCAATCGCGCTTAAGGTTATACTCGATGCGAGCGCCCCTCTGGGTGACCTAGAGCACGTCCACATTACTCGGGGTCATATCCGCAAGATTTGAAGTAGTTGGCGCATTCCTGCGGCTCGAACATGGTAACGGCCTGGCCGACCGCATCCTTTGGTATCGCCGCCTCAATTCCCGGAGTATCCCATACAAGGGGGACAAGATCGGGGACCGCCCGATTTTCGATGCGTAAGGTTCCCTGCTCCATGTCGCGAATATTCGGCCGTCAGACACATAGTTGGTTTCCATGGATCGTTTGTCATAAACGAGGGTTTTTGAGCATGCCATAGCGCATGCCGTCACGCCCCTTGAATGGCGCGATGGAATCTTCTCAAAACTGTTATAGAAACGGTTGTCGCAAAATGCTATGTGTCCAACGACTTTCAAGAACATTTGGATGGCTATGCGGGTCGGGTACGCCAGGGTCAGCACGATCGATCAAAATCCGGAGCTTCAGCTTGAGGCGCTGAGACGCGCCGGTTGCGAGAAGGTGTTTACCGAGCGCGGGTCAGGCGCTCGCGATGACCGCCCGGAATTGGGCCGAATTCTCTCCGACGTGCTTCGCACTGGTGACACGCTCGTTGTCTGGAAACTCGATCGGTTGGCGCGATCGCTAAAGAAGCTCATCGCGACGGCGGAAGAGTTGGAGCGCGCGAAGATCGGGCTCGTGTCCTTGACCGAGAGCATTGATACGACGACGCCGGGCGGCATGCTGACCTTCCATGTCTTCGGTGCGATCGCCCAGTTCGAACGTGCTCTGATCCGCGAACGCACGACGGCTGGACTGGTCGAGGCGCGGCAACGTGGCCGCAAGGGTGGCCGCCCGCCCGCGATGCGCCCGGGCGATATTGCCGCGGCGCGCGCCCTGATGAAGGAAGGCAGCATACCGGTACGCAATATTGCGCAGCGCATGGGGGTTTCTGTTGCAACCCTCTATCGTCATATCGGCAAGAAGGGTGGCTCTCCCAAAACAGTGGAATCCGAGGACGTCCATGGCTGAGCGGAGAAAGCGGCCGCCCGGAGAGGCTCTTGTCGATCTTCGACGCCGATTGTCGCTGCTTTCTCCCCGTGATCCAGGCCGTACCGAGATTGTTGCTCGTGCCGCCGATGCCTACGGCATCTCGATCTGGACCCTGTATCGGGCGCTGCGGGAGTTGAACCGCCCGAAATCCGTACGGCGCGCCGATCACGGAACCTCCCGGATCGCCCCGCAGCCGGAGATGGAAACCTATGCCGAAATCATCGCGGCCCTGAAGATCAGAACGGCGAACCGGAAGGGGCGGCATATCTCCACGGCGCGCGCCATCAAGCTGCTTGAGGAAGACGGCGTGGTGACGCCCGATGGCCTGGTCCGTGCACCGCCCGGCATCTTGAAACGCGCAACGGTCGATCGGCTGCTGCGTGTTTCCGGCCTGGATTATGCGCGCGTCACCCGCCCGGTGGCTGCCGTCCGATTCCAGGCGCGGCGTTCCAACGAACTCTGGCACTTCGACATGAGCCCGTCCGACCTGAAGCAGGTGGAAGCGCCGCTTTGGGTCGAGGAAGGGCGCGGCCGGCCGACGCTGATGCTGTTCTCCGTGGTCGATGATCGCTCCGGCGCGAGCTATCAGGAATACCGCTCCGTCTACGGCGAGGACGCGGAGTCCGCCTTGCGCTTTCTCTACAATGCCTTCGCCGCCAAGCCTGAACCGGAACTGCCGCTTCAGGGGATTCCAACGACCATCCATATGGATAACGGGCCGGTGAGCCGCTCGCGCGTTTTCCAGTCCGTCATGGGTAGCCTTGGTGTCCGGGTTCTCACGCATATGCCCCCGTCGGACAGCGAGCGGCGCACGCCGGCGCGAGCGAAAGGCAAGGTCGAGCGGCCGTTTCGCACGATCAAGGAAGTGCACGAGACCCTCTATCATTTCCACAAGCCGAAGGACGAAGAGGAAGCCAACCTTTGGCTCAGGCGCGCCTTGGTCACCTACAATAACGGCGACCATCGCACAGAGTCTCATGCACGCATCGAGGATTGGCTGCGGCATCTTCCTCCTGACGGGGTGCGGGCGATGTGCTCCTGGGAGCGGTTCTGCGCCTTTGCGCGCGAACCGGAACGACGGACGGTTGCTGGAGACGCGACCGTATCGGTCGAAGGCGCATCCTATGAGGTCGAGCCCGAACTTGCCGGCGAAACGGTGACCTTGCTCTGGGGCCTGTTCGATCAGGAACTGTTCGTCGAGCATGAGGGCAAGCGCTTCGGTCCATTCCAACCTTCGCGCGGGGCGGTTCCCCTCTTTCGCTATCGCAAATACCAGAAGAGCAAGCTCGAAGAGCGGCTCGACAAGGTGGTGCGCCTGGCAGACCAACTTGGGCTCCCCCGCGCCGCGGTCACCGGCGGGGATCGTCCATTGCCTTCGCTGCCCCCGACCACGGCTGGGCTGAGTGTACGGCGGACACCGTTTCCGGAACCCGCAATAGAGACCGCTTATCCAAATGGCCTCGCAGCCCGTGGGGCCATCGCCGACCAGCTCGGCCGGCCGATCGGCGCGATGAATGCCGGTGACCGCGCCTTCATCAATGAACTGCTTGGAGAAACACTCGACAAAAAGATGATCGCGGCCCGTATCCGCGAACGCTTCCAGGCGCGAAGAAAGGAAGAATGATGCTCGCTGACGTTCAATCCAGTTACGGCCTCGACCGGCCTTTCCAAGGGGCCGGCAACTTTGAGACCGAGCATCAGCGCACGATCATCCGCGAGGTGTGTGCGGCCGTCCAGACCGGTCGGCTTGTCGTGGTCTCCGGCCTGGTCGGTTCGGGGAAAACCCACCTTTTGCGCCGCATCGAGGCCGAACTCACCAAAGCCGGCAAGGTCGCACTCGCCAAATCGCTGGCGGTCGACAAGCGGCGCACTTCGCTGCCATCGCTCATTGAAGCCCTGTTCTACGACTTGTCTCCCGGCGATCGTGCGCAGGTCAAGATCCCCAAGCAGGCCGAGCGCCGGGAGCGCGACCTGCGCGACATCATGAAAAAAGGCAAACGGCCGATCGTCCTCGTGGTCGACGAGGCCCATGACCTGCACCACAAGACCTTAACCGGCCTGAAGCGACTGATGGAGGTGGTCGCCGACGCCGGCGTGCTCCTTTCCGTACTTCTTGTCGGGCATCCCCGGTTGCGCAATGATCTGCGCCGGCCGCAAATGGAGGAGATTGGCTACCGCACGACCATTTTTGACTACGAGGGGATCGGCTCCGCGCGCCGCGACTATGTTGCCTGGCTGCTTGGCGCCTGTGCGGCCGAAGGCGTAAAGGTTGGCGAACTCCTCGAGGAAGAAGCCATCGACCTCATCGCCGAACGTTTGCGCACGCCGCTTCAGATCGAGATGCATCTCACCCTCGCATTCGAGCAGGGCTTTCGCCTCGGCGCCAAGCCGGTTACCGCCGAAATCGTCGAGCAGGTCCTGTCCCGCGCCATCGACGATCTCGAACCGACGTTGACCCGAAATGGTTACGATGCGACGGCTCTGGTCACGCACCTCAATGCTCGGCCGTCGGATATCCGCGCCTTCCTGGCGGGCACCCTTGATCCCGAATATTCCCGTCAGCTGACCGAGCAACTACGACAGGCAGGCGTCCCGGTTTGACCATGCCGTCGCTGGCAATTAATCTGAGCACGTGGGGGATGTTTGCAAGCAGACCCGGATGTTTGCGAGCACATTGGCAAAGAGCGTGAGCACGACGCCCGCTCCATTGTCAGATAATTCGAGCAGAAAATGCCGATGTTTGCGAGCAGAGGCGCTTATGTTGGCAAGCCGCTACAGCTAAGCGCGATCTCGACGCCGCCCAACGGTTCTTCCGCAAGATGCTTAAAGATGACCCCTTGTTGTCACCGAACAGAATAGGGACGGACGGGGCCAACACCTTCCCGTCAACGATCAAGACGGCCGTCGGCGACGGGCTTCTACATCCGGATCCAGTTCATTATGTTACCAAGCACCTCCAGCAGGGCATCGAAAGCGACCATTTCCGAGTAAAGAAGAACATGCCGAAGATCGGCGGCTTCCAATCGTTCAATACAGCGCGGCGAACCATCGCCGGTTTCGAGGCGATGCTGTGGTTGAGGAAAGGCTTCGGCTTTTCCGGAGGCTGGACCGTGAACGATCAGAATGATCTGCTTGCGCGCCTCTTCGGACTGCAAAAAGTTAACAAAGCCTGAAAATCAGCTCCGAAATGGGGTCCTCTGACCTAGCTAAAAGTTTGCAACACGCCCCGATGAAGTCTCCATGGCCGATCCTAGCTACCCGCTCGTAGATCAACCGGCCCCCGAACGTGAAGCCGCACCTTGTCGACAAAGCTCAGCTGACCAGATTTGCTGTGCCTTGATCTCCGCCAATGGCTCGATAAAGCTCCACGTACGCTCCGACCATTCTTTGCGCGGTAAACATCGCCTCATAGCGAGCACGAGCTGCTTGCCCGAACCTCTCGGCCTCATGCCGGTTGCTCCAAAGTCTCTGCAGGGCCTGAGCTAGCTTTTCTGGATCCGCCGGAGGGATCGTCAAACCGGTCACTCCACCCAGGTTAACAAAACTGGTGCCTGTGCCGATCTCGCATGAGATCATTGGCTTACCGGCCATTGCAGCCTCAACCAAGGAGAGCCCAAAAGCTTCCGATCGTAGGTGAGACGGAAAAACCAGTGCCCGACAAAGTGAAAGGAGCGCTGTCTTATCCTGATCTGGAAGAGCTCCTAACAGATAGACGTTCGAAAGCCTTTCCTTCTCCACCCGTTGCCTGAGTTCTCTCTCCAAGCCACCTCCGCCCACAATGACGACCGCTAGATTGGTCTTTGCCGCTGCATCGAGCAGGAAGCGGATTCCCTTGTAATAGCGCAGCACACCGACAAACATAAAGAAGCCTTCGGGAAGCTGGTTGCTCCAATAGCTCATTCGTTCTGGATCAGGTGCGGGATAATCATTCTCGTCCAGACCCAGCGGGATGACGTCGACCTTTTGTCGGTAACGGGTGAGGACCGCGCTTGATGCCAGGTAGTTTGGCGATGTCGCCACAACCCGATCCGCACCGCGCAAGAAGTGATGCATGAGCGGGCTGTAGAGACGCAGCAAGCCCTTCTGTTTCACAATGTCCGAATGATAGGTCACGACCACTGGCTTGCCGTGCGGCGTGACGAGATTGACCACATCCATAAACGGCCAGGGAAAATGAAAATGAACTACATCCGCACGTGAGCTTAGCTCCCTGAATTTGCCAAACACGTCGTGGGAGAAGGCGGTGGAAGCGAGCTCAAAGTCCTGCTTTACCTGGAAAATGCGGTGACCATCAAACTCCAGATACTCTGGCGCTGGCTTCGGGCTGAGCGCTAAGACATCGGCTTCTATCCCATAGGAGCGGCAACCTTTAGCAAGTGCGTGGATGGTACGTTCAACACCCCCAAATGTGTCTGGCCAATAAGTCTTGAAGAAATGCAGCACCCGCATGAAACGTGTCCGAATGGTTTGTTTCTCGGAAGAGCCGAGATCGGGGCTCGATTGTAAGGAATTCAGGCGCGCGAACTTTGCCCGCCTTATCATTCTAGCCGCCCGCCAAGCTAGGTGGGGCGCCTTAGCCGGTTCGCGATGCGCTCCCGCCGAGGCTTCTCCACCTGCGATCTTATGATCTCGACACATTATGTAGTGCCCTGCACAACATTAAACGTCCACGATCTATGACCGATGAACTCGTGGCGGATCGATATCCGGTTCCTTATGTCTACTCTTCTCGCATGCTCTTGCGGATAGCATCCGTCAGCGGCGAGATTAGATAATCCATCACAGTCCGCTCCCCGGTCGAGATGATCACGTCGGCCGGCATGCCAGCTGTCAGACGTTCTTCGATCTCATCGGGAACCATACCCTTACTCACATTGATGCGCGCGAGATAATAGGGAGGTTGCCGCTGATCCGAGGGCACGATGGTACCCTTGGATACGCTATCCACTTCACCTGTAACAATAGGCATGAAGCGGCTCGCGAACGCGGAGAACTTGACCTCCGCAACCAAACCGGGATGAACGCTATCGATATCGATCGGCGCCACGTGGGCATTGATGACCATTCGATCTTCGACCGGGACGATCTCTACCACCACGTCGCCAGGGCGAATGACGCCACCCGTCGTGTGGAAGCGCAGGTTTTGTGCAAAGCCATCAACGGGGCTGCGGATTTCCGTTCGCGCAAGGACGTTCTCGGCAACCTTTATATGCTCAATGAGCTCCTTTATCTGCCCACTGACCTCTTTATACTCAGAATTCGCCCGCTCCTTGAATTCCTGCTGCGTCTGGATGATCTGGTACTCGGTCTCGCCGATCGTCTTCTCGACCTTGGCTTTCTCCGTGTCCATGCGAGCGACATTGGCTTTGACTTCGACGTATTCTTCCTCATAGGTCGAGAACACGTTGGCTTGAACGACACCGTTCTCTAGACCGGGCCGTAGCCGATCGAGCCGCTCCTGCAGAATCTCGACGCGCCTCTGATAGGCCTCCTTTTGAACCTCTAGCCCCTCATACTCTTTGTGAAGCTGTTCAATCCTGGTTTGCAGGATGTCGTTCTGCGACTTCAGAATAGAGATTCTGTCCTGGAAAATTTCCTGCTGGTCCGCGATTGCCGCTTTGACTTCCGGGGTCGCATCCTTTTCCAGCTTTTCAGGAAGCTTTAAGGTCTCCTCCATCCGTCTTTCCGCGAGCAGACGCGCCTCCATGGCCTGCGCAATATGCAGGCGGATCGTGTAAACGCGCAGATTGGAGCGCGCCTGCACGTCGTTCAGTCGCATCAGGATATCGCCAGCCTTGACCGATTGCCCCTCGGAAACGAGGATCTCCTCGATGATCCCACCTTCCAGGTGCTGGATTTCCTTCCGGTTGGACGCAACATCAATGGTTCCCGGAGCGATCACACCACTGTCCAGACGAGCGGTCGCAGCCCATCCGCCGACCACGCCAAAGGTGAGAAGGATCACGGTATAGCCCGCGACAACGAATGGCTTGGGATTGGATTTCATAGACGTGACGCCTCGTTACTTACTGTGGTTCACGCGCGCTGAGATGCAATTTGCTGCGTTGCTTTAGCTGCGACGGCCGGCTTCGCCGGATCATTGGCGGCTGGCTTCAGCATTTCCTGCGGCGTCGTAAATGCCTGCAGAGCACCATCGCGCATCAGCAGAACGCGGTCGCTGATCGCCAGGAGATTGGTCTTGTGGGTTACCAGAATGACGGTGACGCCATTCGCCTTCATCGCCTTGACCGCCGCAAGCAGTGCCGTCTCACCGTCGCTGTCGAGATTGGAGTTCGGCTCGTCGAGGATGACCACCTTTGGCGAGCCATAGATTGCTCGGGCTAGGCCCACACGCTGCCTCTGACCGCCCGAAAGCTGCTGGCCATTGTCGCCGACCTGCGTCTCGTAGCCGCTCGGAAGGCGAAGGATCATGTCGTGAACGCCGGCCATGATGGCAGCCTTCACCACGGCCTCGGATTCGCCACTGGTGAACCTCGAGATATTCTCGGCGATGGTGCCGGCAAACAGGCGAACCTCCTGGGGGAGATAGCCGAGATGCTGCCCTAACTGCTCCGCGTTCCAGTGGCTGATGTCGGCGCCATCGATCCGCACGGTTCCAGAGGCTGCTGGCCAGACCCCCGCGATATGCCGAATAAGACTAGACTTGCCAGAGCCGGAAGGACCAATCACCGCCAGAGTTTCACCGGGGTTCAGCACAAAATTGATCCCCTTGAGGAAGGGCATCTTCGTCCCTGGCGCAAAAGAGGTAAGCTTCTCCACCGCAATATGGCCACGCGGCGCCGGAAGTTCGGTCCGTTGCTCGTCTCCGGGGACGGTTGTAAACAGGTTCTTGAGGCGCTCATGGGCCTGGCGGGCTGCCACGAACTGTTTCCACTGTGCCACCCCCTGTTCAACAGGCTGCAAGGCGCGGCCCATCATGATCGATGCTGCGATCATGATGCCAGGGGAAATCTCCTGCTGGATAGCGAGATAGGCCCCCACTCCGAGTATGGAGGACTGAAGCGCCATCCGGAAGAACTTCTGGAAGGTCATGATGGCGCCGGCCTTGTCGCTGGCGCCGGCTTGTGCATCAAGCATCTTGCCATGCCGCTCAAGCCAACGCTCGCCCAGCGCCCGTTCCATACCCATGGACCGTATGACCTCGGCGTTCTGAAGAACGGCCCCCGCAAACTGCGAGGCTCCCTGCGCTGCCGTGTTGGCATCCTTCAGCTGCTGGCGCGTAACATAATCGTTGAGCACCGCGAGTGCGAAGATGACGATGGCGCCGCCAAGGGCGAGATAGCCAAGCCAGGTGTGGAACAGGAAGCAGACAAAGATGAAGAGGGGCGTCCAGGGGGCATCAAAGAAGGTGATGATCCCGGTGCCGGTGAGGAATTCGCGGATCTTGTTGCCGTCAGAGATCACATACTCCGCACCACCATTCGGGTTGGCCAGACGCATCTTTACGGCGCGGCTGAAGATGGAGGCGGAAAGAACCTCGTCGAACTGCATCCCGGCCCGTACCAGCATCCGGGAACGAATGAACTCCAGCGTGCCATAGACCATCATCAGGAACAGCGCGATCAACGAGATCATCAGCAGGGTCGTCTCGTTTCGCGTTCCCAGAACGCGGTCGTAGATCTGCAGCATGTAGAGCGGTGCTACGAACAGCAGGCAATTGATGGCGAAGCTGAAGACGAAGGTGGTGAAGACGATAGCTCGGAACCTGGCATAAGCGGCGGCAAGAGGAGTCGTCGTGGCCATATGTTGTCCGATACTGATATGTTCTGGCTGAATCCGGCTCCAGTGGCACCACCTCACCGCGTCGCCTTTGTATAATATCAGCGAGTATTTAGCAATCGTTGAGCGCCTTTTCGCCGGCTGCAACCATCTTCCGGGCAGACACCTCAGCCTCCGAAAGCTGAGGCAAAGTTGATTTTGCTGCGCGCATAACGAAAACCCCGCCGTTCGGAAACGGCGGGGCGATCATGTCACCGCTCGATCATTGAAGAGAGAGCGACGGAGCAGCCGTTAGGCAACAGCCGCTTCGGCTTCGACCAGGAAGCCACCAACGAGAGCAACCTCGTCGCCCGACACACCATCAAGGGTGATCGTCGTGATGTCGCCAGAGGTGGAGCCGTTGCCAGCGAAGGTCTCGTTCTCGACGTAGAGAACCAGATCGCCAGCCACTTCCTTCCAGAAGATTTCCAGCTCGCCAACATTGCCGACGTTGTCGGTGATGTCGTCGTCACCCAGAGCCACGAGCTTATAGCCAGCACCGAAGTAGATGCTGTCGTCGCCGGCAACACTGAAGCTGTTGATGGTGGTAGCTGTTGTCGATTCGGTGAACAGGTAAACATCGTCACCAGCGTCGAAGTTGACAGTGCCGGGCGTCTCGAACAGATCGGTATTGAGACCAGCAGGAGTGCCATTCTCGTCATTGGTGATCTGATCTTCAGCATAGGCTACAGCGTCGGCAAGATCAGAAGCTTCTTGCTGAAGAGCTTCGAGCTCGTCCGCGAGTGCGTCAGTGCCCTGCCAATCGACAACCGCCGCTTCGAACTCTTCCAGAGCGTCTTCGGCATCAGCAAGAGCGACGAGTTCTGCGGCATACGTGTCGATCAGAGCACCGCCAGTGGCCACCTCGTCGGAGTAATCGAGCGTGATCGAGTTGTCAGGGTTGACCGTGATCACGTCAGCCGAGAGCGCTGCGTAGTCGACACCACTACCGTCATAGTTATCGTCTTGAGCTTCAAGAGCATCGACGATTGCGGAAGCCAGAGCTTCCTGAGCATCCTCAACGGCTTCAGCTGCATCATAGTCAGCCTGAGCGGCAGCCAGCAGTTCATCGAGATAGGACTTTGTGATCGTCGCGGTTTCAGTGCCGAACGTGATTACGTACGCGGTGCCAGCAGCGTTCAGGGCAACATTGGAAGAGAACTTCACTGTGTCGCCGTCCAACTCAGTGATCGCGATAGCGCCATTCGTGTCGTCAGCTTCAATTTCACCAGCCGTCGCAGTCAATGCAAAGGTAACTGGATCTGTAGCGGTGGTATCGCTTACCAGTGCGTTGGCAGCCGTTACGGTGTCTGCCGTCACATCATCCTGCTCATCGCGAGCGTTCAAGGCTTCAGTCAGAGCTTCGGAAGCAGCCTGAGCTTCCTGAGCAAACTCTGCGACACCATCTTCAAGAGCTTCAGCTGCATCGTCAGCATCTTCTTGCGCAGCGTCGATGTCGGCCTGAAGGTCAGTACGTGCCGTCTCAATGCGAGCTTCCTGAGCAGCATCAGTCAAGCCGTTGAACGCGTTGCCGGAGCCGGCGATCGAGCCATTGGATGCATTGATAAGCGCATCTGCCGCTGCATCATTTGCATCGGTAATATCAGCTGCGATTACGTCCTCGGCATCGACATCGCCATCACCGTTGGTATCAGTGGTCTCCGCCGCAACCAACTCATTGTCGTAAGCGCCTTCTAGGAAATCAGCGACTTCTGCAGCTTGTGCGTCTTGAGCTTCGCGAGCTTCGAGGAGCGCTTGGATAGCCCCTTCGAGCGAAGCCGGAGCATCGAAGAATTCTTCAACGATGCCCAGAGCGGCATCAACCGAAGCCTGCGTGGCGTTTACACCATCGAGGATGGAGTTGGCCGAAGCGGCAGCTTCTGCATTGTATTCGAAGCCCGGCTGAGCTTCAGCAGCGAGCGCCCAAGCCAGACCGACTTCGACCTTATTGGCAAGAATCGTGCCGTCGGTGTTGTTCGGATTGGTGTTGGCGTTGGCCTGGATCGAGGCGATGATCTCACCCGCCGTGCGCTCGCCCGTCAGCAGCTGATTGGAGTAGTACGCCAGACCGTCAGAATCGATCGAACGGTTGAACATGTTCTGGTAGATGGTTTCGAGGAAGGCACCAACCTGAGCTTCGGTCGGCTCTTCCACGGCCAGCCAGGGATAGGTCGAGATGGCTTCCGGGGAGGTGGCGAAGGATTCAGCGATGTCGGCGAGCGAAACGCCGGCAGCCAGGCGGCCCATCCAGTAGTTCAGGCCTTCCGGATCGGGAGCGCGGTTGTAGTAGCCAACGTAAAGCTGGGTGATCAGTTCATTCGGTTCCATTGATCGATATCCTCTTAATCAATGATGATTGCTCGAACGTGCCAGGCAGGTCCTGTCACGCCTATCCCCTCAACCCGTCCCGAAGCCTCAGAAAGGCAACCGGCCACATAGGGCTGAAAAGTGATTTTGGAAGGCCTGTCGGGTTTCCTCCAATCCTCCGCTACGGCGCCGGGTGAAATCGAGATTCGCTCACGTTGCAGCCCGTATAACCGATCTTGGGTGTAACCAAATGCTTCGGCTACTGCAAGGGGGTGTACAGCAAAAATTACACCCCCTTGCAATTGACTGGAAAACAGCGGTTTGCGATAAGAAGAGAAAGTTCCCTCACTCGTCCCGGAAATGCCGTTTCTTTTGGTCAGGCGTTGCGTTCGGGATACACAAGGATAAGCGTCATGTTGGCACGTCACGGCCAAGGCCAAGGCAGCGAAACCGTTGAGCTTCGGCAAGCTGCCGGCACCTGGTTGAAGGAAATGCGCGAAGCGCGCGGTATTTCCCAGCGCGAGATGGCACGTATCCTAAACCTGGAATATTACACTTTCATTTCTCAGCTGGAGAATGGCCGTGGCCGTATCCCCTCCAACCGCTACCGGGATTTCGCCGCAGCGCTTGGGATGGACGAGAAGGTGTTTGTAAAGACCCTGCTGATGTTCTACGATCCGGTCTCGTACGAAATCCTGTTCGACGGCGCACGCAAGACATCCTAAGCGGGATCGGCATGGTCAATATTCTCCGATTTCCCGGATCAGGCAAGGCAGACACACCCGCGCATACGCGGGTAGATGATGTTCAGGCCCTGCTTGTCGAGGATTCGGCCATGGTGTTTACCTCCGAGTCTGCCTTTCCCGCCCTGAAGCACCAGGCGACGCCATATCCAGTCAGCTCGGGGGACTGGACCAACCAGGAGCTTGCGGATCTTTACCGCGTCGAAGCGCTTCTGGTGCAAGCCGGTATGCGCCTTGAGTCCGATCGCGGTGTTACGGACGAAGATGAACCCTGGTTCGTTTTCTGCAGCCAGGACGGTGACGTGTTTGTCCATCTCGCCCGCATCGACGGTCGCTACCTCCTGGATAGTCCCGGCCTGGGCGCTCCTCTGCAGGGTGACGATTTCAATGCCCTGGTCGACATGTTTGTCCGACACCAGGCGGCGATTGCACCCTCCGGCAATGTCGTTCGCTTCCGCCCTGGCTCCGGCAAGGACGGCGTCGTCCGGCTTCATCCGGCAATGATGATGGCAGCGCTGATCTGGACCCTCTACCTGGCTTCGGACCATTTCGTCGGAACTGCAGAAGCGGCAGAAGCGGTGGGCGGCGACCAGCTGGGGCCGGATCATCATCTTCTTGGTCCCGAGACGATACCAGGTCCTATCACGCACAAGCCAACATATCTCGACCGGGGCAATCAGGCCGGAGATGACGCCCCTGCCCGTGGTTTGGGATCGGAAATGCGTGCCGGATCGCAGACCGGAGGTCTGGCAGGAAACGCCATTGCCGCCAGTTTGTCAGCAATCGCGACCTCATGGGGGCTGTTTGATTTGCATGTTGCCGGTTTGCCGGAACTCTCCGAGCTTGAGGATACGGCAACACTTCGGTTGGACTCCGATCTTGACAAGGCGCTAGCGGCAAGCAGCAGCGAGCATCAGCCTGTCAACGTGCCCGTCAATGACCATCAGGGCCCGATGGAACAGGCACTGGTCAAGCCCGAGACGTTGAACGAGCTCCATCTGGAGCAAGCGGCCTATGCAGGGACCCGAGCATCCTCTTTAGCAGATGCTGAAGGTCCACTTCCGAACAAGATGATCGCATCTCTCGAAAGCGTTCCGATGCCGGATCGCCTCGTCGCTTACAGCCTCGATATTCAGAAGCTGACAACCGGTGCGCTCGTCTCCTCATCCTTCGGCGGGACCGGGAACGATGCAGCGCCGGCGGATCTTCAGTCCCTGTTGAAGCTGGCAGGGCTTTTTGCCGGTGAGACGCAGAAATACACTTTCGGTAATATCAGCCTATCGGCAACCTTTGACATTGCTTCCTTGGGCAAGGACGCCGCAGGCCTTGTCCTGTCGCAATTGCCGACCACGGGAGCGGCCATCGGTGGCGAATCAGGCAATGGGGCTTCGCCAATAGGCGCAAACATCCCGTCTGGCAACATCGCGAAGGCACCCGACATTGTCTATGACATTTCTGCCTATGACGAGGATGCGCAGGATTTCGTTCAGACATTCCTGCATGAGTCGCCGCACGTCGAGATGATCAAGGTCGGCAACGCCATCATCTTTCTCGATACGACCGCGATCGATGACACGACCGATGTATCGGCTACCCGAAGCTGGTCATTAGATGAAACCACGACGGTAATGACAATCGGCCACGCGGACTATTTCGCCCAACACTTCCAAGACTACTACCTTGCCTGAGATAGGCTAGCCGGTTAATCCAGCCACTTCATCTGGGGGTTCGTAGAAGGCCAGCACGTGGTGCCGGGGCAATAGGTAGATTCATGTTCGCAAAGGTGATGCCGCGCTTCACGCCGCCCGCGGCCTCAGGTGGCTATGGGCTAGCCTTGAGCGCGCTTTTTGGCCTCTTGTTTGCTCTCATCATTACACCTCCTGGCTTTCTCGATGGGACTGCGAGCTACTGGCAAACCCAGGTTGAGGATATCGGGCAGTACCAATCGGGCTTCACGGCTTACATCAGAAGCCCTTGGACGCTCCCTCTTCTTTCTATTCCGTCCTTAAATTGGCCCGCCGGCACGGTCGTCACCTTCGTCGATGCGATCCCCGCGCTCGCACTCCCGTGGAAGATCCTCGCAACCTTCTTGCCCATGCCAGAAAATCCCTTTGGATACTGGCTGGCCTTTTGCTTCATCATGCAGGGGGTCGGCGCCTGGTACGTAATCCGTCAGATCCAGCCGAACGACTGGCTGGCCCTTGGACTGGCCGTCGTGTTCTGCGTCTGGATGCCTTCGCTGGCTGCCCGAATGGGGCACCTCAGCCTGCAGGGACATTTCATTCTGCTTTTCGCTGTTGGTCTGTATTTCAAGACGCGGCTTGAGCAGAAGACCCAGATCGGTCAATGGACGGTTCTTCTGCTGACAGCCTTCTATGTCAATTTCTATCTCACTGCGATGGCAACAGTGATCATGTTTGCCTGCAGCCTCGATTTTTACTGGCAAACGAGGCGCAAGAAGATCCTGGTGCTTCATGCCGTCCCGCTTTTTGCCATAGCCTTAAGCGTCCCCCCCCTCCTTGGGACCGCCTTTGGAAAAGCCGTCCCGGATACCGGTTTTGGCTTCTATTCCATGAACCTCTTTTCACCCATAGCCTATGGGAATCTCCTGATGTTCCCCTTCTATCGGCCTGGTCCAGGTCAGTATGAGGGATACAACTACCTCGGTCTTGGTCTCATTATTGCGATCGCCGTCGTCTGGTGGCTCAGGAACCGTATGGCTCTAGAGAGCCGCGCTGTCATCGGGCCCTTCCTGAAGGTCGTGATGCTGCTGCTTTTTGCCTATTCCTTGTCCAATGAAGTCTACGCAAGCGACGTCCATCTCCTTCGTTGGAACGTCCCCGGGTTCACCGAACCGCTTTTTGAAGCTTTCCGTTCCTCGGGCCGCTTCTTCTGGCCGATCTCCTATCTGCTTGTCTTCCTGGTTATCCTTCGGCTTTCCACGCTGTCGCGCCCGCTTTTTGCAGGACTTGCTGTTCTCCTTGTCCTGGTGCAGGCGGCCGATCTCTACCCAACCTTCATCTCTATCAAGTCTTCCCTCATGCGTCCGGCGAATGAGCCGGCCGATCTCGCCGTCTGGAACCAAACCTTGGCAGGTGTCGAAACCATTCATGCCTTCCCAAAATTTAAATGCAATGGTGCCTTGATGCGGGAAATCATGCCCCTGCAAGTTGTTGCGGCTAAGGGGGGATATAATCTGACAACCGGCTTCATCTCGCGATATGGCGCGGATTGTGATGCCATTGAGTCCGAGATTGCCTCATCCGATCCCGATACGGCAGCCTATGTCTTTACCCGAGCTCAATTCACCGATGAGCAGATCAACCGCTACAAGCCTGAAGATGCCCGTTGCACGCAGCTCGACATTTGGATCGTGTGCCGCAAGGATCCGTCATGAGCCTCTCTCCAGAAATCAGCATCATTGTTCCCTGCTATAACGAAGCCCAGGGTCTGAAGCACTTTTGGGCGCGCCTGTGCGGCGTCATGAAAAGCCTCGGCTCATCCTGGGAGGCGATCTTCATCAATGACGGGAGCAGGGATGAAACCATCGATATCCTGGCCGGCCTCAAGCCCCCCATAGGCTGTACAGTCCACATCATCGACTTCAGCCGAAACTTCGGGAAGGAAGCGGCCGTCACAGCTGGTCTGGACAATGCGGCCGGACAATGCGCTGTCGTCATCGACGCCGATCTGCAGCATCCTCCTGAGACTATCGCCACCATGGTCGAAGAATGGCGCAAAGGCGCGGAGGTGGTTTTATGCAAACGAAGCCACCGAAAGAGCGACCCCTTCCTGCGCACCTGGTTTAGCAACCGGTTCTACAAACTCTCGTCGCGTTTGTTCGAGGTCAAGATCCCCCAGGACGTCGGGGACTTCCGGCTTATGGATCGGGTTGTGGTCGAGGCCCTTTTCAACCTCCGCGAAAACCAGCGCTTCATGAAAGGCATTTTTGCCTGGATCGGCTTTCGAAGCGTCACGATCGAGTTCGATGTGGCCGATCGAGAACACGGCACTTCCAGCTTCAACCTTTGGAAGCTTCTCAATTTCGCGGTCGATGGGATCACGAGCTTCACCACTGTACCGCTGCGGCTGTGGTTTTATATCGGCTTCTTCCTGTCCATCCTTTCGCTTGCCTATGGCACAAGCATTGTCTTCAATGCTCTCGTTTTCGGTAACCCCGTCCCAGGCTACCCATCCCTGGCAGCCATGGTTGCTTTCCTGGGCGGCATCCAGTTGATTGGGATCGGAGTGCTCGGCGAATATATTGGGCGGATCTTTCGTGAGGTGAAGCGCCGGCCGATCTACGTGGTAAGACGCCGTACCGAAATCAAAAACGATGATGGCTGAACTCTTCCACCGCTATCGGCAGTTCGTGATCTTCTGCCTGATCGGTGCCATCAACACAGGCGTTCATTTCACCGTGGCAATCTTCCTGATTGAAGCGCTTGCAGCCACTCAAGTTGTGGCCAATTCAGCCGCCTTTCTCGTTGCCAATATTGGCTCCTACCTGGCCAACTCAGTCCTCAACTTCAAAGTTTCCCTTAGTCTGTCCCGCTACGGGCGCTTTCTTCTGTCATCCCTGTCGGTCATCATCCTGGTTCTGGTTGTATCAGCCATCGCTGACCGCTACCAAATCCATTACCTCTATACGCTGGTGGCGCTGACGATCCTGTCGCCGATCATGAGTTTCCTGATGGTGCGGTACTTTACGTTTCGGCCATAACCCCAGATCTCCTCCACGGAACTCAAAACCGCAGCTTCGCCGTTATCTTGGCTTTGCCCTGAACCCCTTGCTCTAGGGGCCCTGTCGCAGCCAACTTGAAACTTCCCACCAGCCCCCTTAAGACGTGCCGCTCCAAAGAAGCGGCAAAGGCAAGGGACAAACCTAGAATGGTCGGCATGTTACGGAGCCTATGGACCTACCGGCACTTTGTCCTGACATCGATCTGGAACGATTTCTTCGCCCGCTTCGTGCGCAGCAAGCTGGGAGCGACCTGGCTGATCCTCCATCCGCTTTCGCAGGTGATGATCTATGCCTTCATCTTGTCCAACCTGCTGGCAAGCCGTATTCCCGATCTGCCAAGCACCTACGGTTATGCGATCTACCTGATGTCCGGCCTGCTGGCCTGGAACCTGTTTGCCGAAGTCATGGATCGCTGCACCAAGGTCTTCGTCAATAATGCCAATATCATCAAGAAGATGAACTTCCCGCGCATCACCTTGCCGGTGATCGCCATCGGCTCAGCGCTGCTCAACAATGCCATCCTGTTCACCGTCATGATCGTGATCTTCTGGCTCCTGGGACACGAGATTGGTATTTCCTTCCTCGCAGTCCTTTATCTTGCGCCGATCATTGCCATGCTGGGTGCGGGGATGGGCATCATCCTCGGCGTCTTCAACGTCTTCATTCGAGATGTCGAACAGGTCGTCCCGATCGTGCTGCAGGTACTCTTCTGGTTCACGCCCATCGTTTATCCGATCACCGTAATCCCTCAACAATACGTCGATTACCTGCAGCTCAGCCCGATGTTTAAAATGGTCCGCTACTATCACGAGGCGATCGTCTATCATCGGTTTCCGCCGATCGAGAGCGCGCTTTGGCTTGGTGCCGGCGCCCTGATCCTTGGAATCCTCGCAATTGCCCTCTTCCGCCGGGCCAATGCCGACATGGTGGACGTGCTGTGAGCGGGATCGAAGTTCAGGCCGTTTCCAAGAGTTTTCGTCATTTCGGCTCCGACTGGCGCCGGATCCTTTCCTGGATTGGCATCACCGGCTCAGGCGGCGAAAAGCAGATCCTCAAGGATATCTCCTTTTCCATCTCAGCTGGAGAAGCGGTCGGGATCGTTGGCCAGAACGGAGCGGGCAAGAGCACGCTTTTGAAAATTCTTGCCAATACCATGCAGCCTTCAAGCGGCAATGTCGTCCGACACGGGCGCATCGCAGCCCTGCTCGAGCTTGGGATGGGCTTCAATCCAGACCTGACCGGCCGGGCCAATGTGTTGAACACGGCAGGCTTGATGGGTTTCTCAAGGGCCCAGATTGACGAGGTCATGGCCGATATCGAGGCCTTCGCCGAGATCGGGGATTATTTCGATCAGCCATTGCGGATCTATTCCAGCGGAATGCAAGTACGTCTTGCCTTTGCTGTGGCCACCGCCTTTCGCCCCGAAATTCTCATCATCGACGAGGCGCTTTCCGTCGGTGACGCCTATTTCCAGCACAAGAGCTTCAACCGCATCCGGGAATTTCGTGAGGCGGGAACCACCCTCCTCCTCGTATCGCATGATCGCGCTGCAATTGTTTCGCTTTGTGACCGGGCAATCCTGATCGACCAGGGGATCGTCCGTAAAGACGGTCCGCCCGAAGACGTTCTCGATCTCTACAATGCCATCATTGCAGAGAAAGAAGGTCATGCCATCCGGCAAGAGGTTGGAGAGGACGGCCGGCTGCGCACCACCTCCGGCACAGGCCAGGCGACCATTGAAGCTGTCCGGCTTTTTGATGCGGCCGGTAATGAGACCGAGATCCTGAAGACCGGCGAAAAGACTATGCTGCAAGTCGATGCCCACATCCACCAGGACATCCCCGAACTTGTGGTCGGCTATATGATCAAGGACCGCCTCGGCCAGCCAATTTTTGGAACCAATACCTACCATCTTGGCCAGGTCCTCAAGGACCTGAAGGCGAAAGATGCTCTATCCTTCCGCTTCAGCTTTGACGCCAATTTCGGTGAGGGAAATTACTCGGTCGCCGTCTCCTTGCACCAGAGCGACACCCATATTGGCCACAATTACCAATGGCAGGACCTGGCCTGTACCTTCTCAGTCGCCAATACCTCTCATCCAAGATTTGTCGGTGTAGCTCACATCCCGCCGACGCTGGAGATTGTGCGATGAATATGTCGTCCTTTTACCACGAGTTTGAAGCCCACTTCCGCGGCACCCGCCAGGAAATCCAGAAACGGCTGGAAGTCTATATCCCGTTCCTGGAACCGCTGCTGAACGCGTCTGACAGGCCGAGGATCGTCGATGTCGGGTGTGGCCGCGGCGAATGGCTGGAGCTGACGAGCTCGATCGGCATGGATGCTCATGGTGTCGACCTTGATGAGGGCATGCTGCAGGATTGCTGGGACCGGGGGCTTTCGGCCGATAAGGCAGATGCCATCGCCTATCTTGCCTCCCTGCCCGCCGATAGTCTGGCTGTCGTATCTGGCTTTCACATCGCCGAACACCTACCGTTCGAAGCCTTGCAGGCGCTGATCGCAAACGCGCTGCGCGTCCTGCAGCCAGGCGGCCTACTCATTCTTGAAACGCCCAATGCGGAAAATATCCATGTCGGGAGCCTGACCTTTCACATGGACCCAACCCATGTGAAACCGCTTCCCCCGGGTCTCTTGTCATTCCTCCCCCGCTTCCACGGCTTCCAGCGCGCCAAAGTCTTGCGCCTACAGGAAAACAAGGAGCTCGCTGAGGCCGATACGACTCGGCTGCTTGACGTCTTTCAAGGGGTAAGTCCCGATTATGCGGTCGTGGCCCAGAAAAGTGGCGAACCTGCTTATCTTCATCAGTGGGATGGCCTGTTCGACAAGGAGTTTGGCCTCACCCTGGATACCCTGTCGCACCGCTTCGAACAGGGCTTCCATGACCGCATCAGCGCGCAAGGGGAGCAGATACAGGACCTGCAGAGGCAGTTGGATGGCCTTGCCAGGCAAAATAGCGACTACCAGTATCAGCTCACTGATTATCAGGAGCGGCTTGAAGCCGTCTACAACAGCACATCCTGGCGGATAACGCAGCCCCTACGGGCCGCCACTTTGAGGCTGCGAGACGCGCGTCAGGCCGGCGCGCGAGAGCTCCTCACAAGGCTGGCAAGAAGGATCTTGCGCCCGGTCGTGCTCCTGGTCCTTTCCAACAAGCACGCAAGGGCGCTTGGACATCGGGTGGTGTCGCGATACCCCTCCCTTGCATCCCGACTAAAGCGGCTGATCACACCGCCGCTTCACGCGTCTCAGGCAAGCTTCGCCCATAGCCTCTCCCAAACAAACCTGACGCCCAAGGCGAGGCTCATTTACGCCAAACTCAAGAAGGCCGTGGACAGCAAGCACAATGGCTAAAATCCTTATCGATATGCAGGCGTGCCAGACGGAAAGCCGCCAGCGTGGCATCGGTCGTTATGCACTGGCACTGGTCCAAGCAATGGCTGCTCAAGCCAGCGAGGATGAGATCCATCTCCTGCTGAATTCGGCGTTTCCCCAGACAATCCTGCCATTGCGACAGGTCTTCTCATCTTTGGTCAGGCCTCAGGACATCCATGTCATGGATGTTTTGGCTCCCAATGAAGATCGCGTGGCCTCCAATCGCTGGCGCTACAATGCCTCGGCGCTATTGCGCGAGGCCTTCATTGAAATGATTGCCCCTGACATCGTCTTTTGCCCCTCCTTTTTTGAGGGGTATATCGATGATGCAGTGCTGAGCATCAATCGCCTTTCGACGATCCCGGTGGTCGCTACACTGCATGACCTCATCCCGTTGATCTATAAGGACGACTACCTCAAGCCCAATCCGGACTTCTCGCGCCACTACCTCGACAAGATTGAAGAGTTCAAACAATGCGCGGGCATCCTCACCATCTCGGACGCTTCAGCCGCCGAAGGGCACCGCCATCTTGGCCTTGAGCCTCAGCAGATCGTCAATGCCTCCGAAGCTGGCGACACCACCTTCCGCATCCTGGGTCTCAACGAGCAGGACAAACAGCGGCTAAGACGCAAGTTCGGTATTGCCAAACCCTTCATCTTCTACACCGGCGGGAGCGACCCCCGCAAAAACCTCCCTCGTCTCGTCGAAGCCTTTTCCGGCCTTCCAGACGCGGTCCGCAAGAGCCACCAGTTGGTGTTTGCCGGAAACATGCCGGAATTCGAACGGCTGGCGCTCCAAAAGATTGCCCGAACCCATGGGCTTGGTTCAGATGAGCTGATCTTCCTGGGCTATGTCAGCGACGACGATCTGGTGGAACTGTATAATCTGGCCCAGGTCTTTGCATTTCCTTCCCTCCATGAAGGGTTCGGACTGCCTTGCCTGGAAGCCTTCCAGTGCGGACTGCCCGTCATTGGCGCAAATACCTCCAGCCTCCCCGAAGTTATCGGCAATCCTGACGCCCTGTTTGACCCCTGGTCGGTTGAGGATATTCGCCAAAAACTGGCATCTGTACTGACTGACGAAGAGTTTCGGGCAGGCCTGATCCAGCAGGGCGCCGAACAGGCCAAGCGCTTTTCCTGGGAGGAAAGCGCAGGGCGGGCGCTAACGGCACTCAGAGGATGGGCGCGTCCCAGTCAAAACGACCCGTCCTGGCAGGACCGTCGTCAACGCAATGACGAGCTCGAGGAGCGCCTCATTGCGGCCATCGCAGACCTTGCTGCCGCCTTCGGACAACCAAGCGAGCGCGACCTGTTGTCTGCCGCCAAGGTCATGGCGCAGCATCGTACGGCAGCTGAGGCCGTGCATCGAGCCACAGAACTCACAAAACCATTGCAATGGCGGATCGAAGGCCCCTTTGACAGCACCTATAGCCTTGCCTTGGTGAACCGAGAGCTTTCCCGTGCGCTTGAGGCGGATGGCCAGACCGTCTCCCTCTGGTCTTCGGAAGGCCCCGGCGATTTTGAACCAAAGGCCGATTTCCTTAGCCGAAATCCGGACCTGGACAGCCTTTACCAAAGGGCGGTTACGCAGCAACCAGATCAGGCCGATATTGTAACCCGCAACATGTATCCGCCGCGCGTCACCGATATGTCCGGACGGATCAATGGCCTGCATAACTATGCCTGGGAAGAAACCGGCTTTCCCTTCGAATACGTGAAGGCATTTAACGAGAGCCTGCAGTTCATCACCGTCACATCCGAGCATGTAAAGCGCGTGCTCATCGATAATGGCGTGTCTGTCCCCGTCACCGTTGTCGGTAATGGTGTGGATCATTGGACGCGCGTGAAACCTAGCGCTGCCCCTGCCATACCCTCTGCAGGCTATCGCTTCTTGCACGTCTCTTCCTGCTTTCCCCGTAAGGGCGCCGATGCCCTCATCGAGAGCTATGGGCAAGCCTTTAGCGATGCGGATGACGTTCTTCTCATCATCAAGACCTTCCGCAACCCCCACAATACGATTGAAGTGCAGCTGGAGGCCTTGCGAAAACAAAACCCGCACTACCCGAAGGTGCACATCCTCTGGGACGATATGAGCGATGAACAGCTCAAGGCGCTCTACCAGCTATGTGACGCCCTGGTTGCGCCGAGCCGAGCCGAAGGTTTTGGCCTTCCGATCGCCGAGGCCATGCTGTCGGGTATGCATGTCATTGCCACTGGTTGGAGTGGCCAGATGGACTTTTGCTCAGCCGATAACGCCGACCTGATCGATTTCAGCTTCGCGAGCGCTGCAACCCATGAACAAGGCAATTCCGACAGCGTCTGGGCTGAGCCAGATAAGGACCACCTGACCCAATTGCTGCGCAAGGCTTATGATCGGGGTCCACTCCCCGCAGCAGATCGAGACGTCTCGGATGCGGTTCTTCAGCAATATAGCTGGGCGCAGGTGGCACAACGGAATGTGGAGGCCGCTCTTCAGTCCAGCAGCCAGACCGTCTTACCCGAACCACGTATCGGCTGGGTTTCGACCTTCAACAAGCGCTGTGGGATTGCCACCTATTCAAAGCACCTGATTGACGTCCTGGAGATGCCGGTGGTGGTCCTTTCCGGTCATGCGGACGAGCGAACCGCTGTGGATGACGCGAACGTCATACGTTGCTGGGGAGAAGGCAAGCACGATGATCTTGCGAACCTGCTCGCACAGGTTCACGACCTGAACCTCGACCTTGTCGTCGTCCAGTTCAATTATGGCTTCTTCGATCTCCAAGCCCTGGCGATCTTTCTTCACAAGCTCATTGACCAGGGCAAACAGGTCGTCATTACCCTCCACGCAACCATCGACCCGCCTCACGACCCCGAAAAGCGACTGGAAATCCTCGTGCCGGCTTTGGCCCGCTGCAGCCGCATTCTGGTTCATTCAATTCACGATATGAACCGACTGAAGGCCTATAACCTCGTCGATAATGTCTGCCTGTTCCCACATGGTGTTGTCGCCGTGCAAAGCGCTCCTTCCGCCACCAATCGGATCCAGGCGGGAAGACCCATTACCATTGCCAGCTATGGCTTCTTCCTGCCAAACAAGGGGCTGCCCGAGCTGATTGAGGCAATCCACCTCTTGCGACAAAGGCAGCTTGATTATCGCCTGCTTCTCGTCAATGCGGAGTTTCCAGCGGAGATCTCCCGCCAGTTGATCGAAAAAGCAAAGGGCTTGATCAAGGCCTATGGCCTTGGGCCCTATGTGGAACTGGAAACCCGTTTCCTCAGCGACGAGGAAAGCTTGAACAAATTGGCGCGTGCGGATGCCGTCATCTACGCCTACCAGGACACCTCTGAGTCAGCCAGTGGTGCCGTTCGCTATGGTCTTGCGTCGGGCAAGCCAGTGATCACCACACCGATTCCGATCTTCCAGGACATCTCTGAGCTCGTCTTCAAGACACCAGGGACCACGCCGGCCGATATCGCAAATGGGATCGAAACAACCATCGAGGCCTTGAGGCAAGCAAGGCCGGAGGCGCAGAAAACGGTAGAGAATGCTCTTCATTGGCGTGAATCCCACGGCTATCCCCTCCTCGGCCAGCGTCTGGCGG